>NZ_JADEXF010000460.1 GCF_015207245.1 Nostoc cf. edaphicum LEGE 07299 | reverse complement strand
TCTTTAATCAGATGGTAAGTGAATTCAACATCTGTTTCATAGCCAAATTTGAAAATATCTGCAAGTACGTAATAGGCTCCTTTGGGTAGCGATCGCATGACAAAATGGGCGTAGACGCGTTGGCGTAGCCTCTCGTAGAGATCCAGGGGAAGGAGCAGGGGAGCAGAGGAGCAGGGAAGAACTTGCAAGTTATTTGCCCTTTGCCCCTCTGCCTCTTCCAATGCCCAATGCCCAATGCCCAATGCCCGTATTATCTATATACTTAATTATTGAGATTAATAGTCAATTATTGAAGTACCGATCCAGAATCATCATGAAATCTTTGCACCGTCCCGATCTGTATAGCTGGTCTAATTTCAATCCGGCAAGAAATATTGATTTCAATGGGATTGCCTGGATTCGCCCAGATGGCAACATCTTGATTGACCCAGTAGCCCTATCAAACCATGATTGGAATCATCTAAAATCCCTCGGTGGTGTGGTTTGGATTGTGCTGACGAATTCTGAGCATATCAGGGCAAGTAAAGAAATTGCCGATCAAACCTATGCTAAGATTGCTGGCCCGATTGCAGAAAAAGACACTTTTCCTATACCTTGCGATCGCTGGCTATCTGATGGTGAAGAATTTGTCCCAGGACTGGAGGTGATTGAACTTCAAGGTTCTAAAACTCCCGGTGAGTTGGCTTTGTTACTGGAAGAGACAACTTTAATTACAGGGGATTTAGTACGGGCACGTAAAGCAGGTAGCTTGACGATTTTACCAGATGACAAGCTGCTGAATCGAGAGGAGGCTGTTGCTTCTATTCGCAGGTTGGCTCAACTGAGTCGGGTAGAAGCAGTGTTGGTGGGGGATGGTTGGCCAGTCTTTCGGGATGGACGCGATCGCTTAAAGGAACTTGTAGCGACGCTGTAAATGATTAGGGTAGCACAGCTAGCTATGCTACCCTACAGGCGATTTGGTTCAAATAGATCGAAAAGGCTCTCAGACGAAAATCAAACAACACCGTATCATAGTAGTTGGTAGCATTTACATCTGATACTTTCTTTTTTGCCATAAAAGAATACTAGGTAATTAATATCCTGATTTCCTAACGGCAGAATGCGAAAGCTTTTACTGATTTACCTAGTTGGAGAACGCTGATGTCGAAGGAAAGAAAAAGTAATAAAGAAGCTAAAAAACCTAAAAAAGATCCCAAAGATAAAAAGGAGAAAAAAGACCCAGGCAAATAGAACGATTTAGGTAAATAGTTTTAGCAAAGGCCAAGAGTTGCATTTCCTTACATTGACAATACTTTGTTCAATAGCACTGAATAGGAAAAGTTATTGTCAAAAATCTATTCACCCTTGGTCAAGTATCAAAATCTGATGATTTAAGTTGTGTGTGCGATGTTAGGACGGGCTGTGACGCTCGATAGTGCAGCGTTAGCGATACAGAAAGGTCTTGACTCGCTAATGCTACGCTATCGGTGACGCAACTTATCAAGCAGGCTCAAATTTCAGCGAAACACCGTTCATGCAGTAGCGCTTACCAGTGGGTGCAGGGCCGTCATCAAAAACATGACCCAGATGACCACCACAGCGGCTACAATGCACTTCAGTTCTGGTCATAAACAACGACTTGTCTACAGTTGTGGCGATCGCACCTTCAATTGGATTAAAGAAGCTAGGCCAGCCAGTACCACTATTAAATTTGGTATCAGATGTAAACAGTGGTAGTTCACAGGCGGCACAATAATAAGTGCCTTGGTCGTATTCCTTATCCAATGGACTGGTATAAGGGCGTTCAGTCCCATGTTTACGCAATACATTGAACTGTTCTGGCGTTAAAATTGTGCGCCATTCTGACTCTGGTTTGGTAACTTCAAATCCACTTTGAGAAGTTGTCATTGCTTGTGACCCCCAATTGATATACCTTGATAACAATGCTGTGCCGACTATGACTGCACCAGCCTGTAAAAAATAGCGTTTGTCCATATATCTATTATTTTCTATTTTCCGGTTCACTGGCCAATAAATTCCAGTACGGGATTCCCTACATGAATGACTATAATCAGCGATCGCTCTGAACTAGCCCTGATAAACTGATTAAAATAAGCTAAGAAACAACAAATTATTTTTCAGCCAAATACTAGGTGGGAATCCGATCTATTTCACCTAATTTTTGGACAATACAAGTATAGTTTTCAATTGGAGGATAACGATAGTCAATCATCATCTTCATCAGAGATGGTTGTGAGATCCTGAGTAGTCCTTTGTTTACCCTGACTCGTCAGAAATACAAATGCGCGATTGAGCCGCTTCACGCCACTTAGGGTAATTAGGGTCAGTAAGCCTCCCAATAATCCCATTTGCCATAGACCACAACCAATTGCAGCCCCCAGTCCGGCCGCTGTCCAGACACAGGCGGCTGTAGTTAAACCCTTTACTTTTGGCGTTGCAGATTTTCTCGGAGACTCTTGTAAAATCAATCCAGCTCCAAGAAATCCAACCCCAGTAGCTACACCTTGAATTGTGCGACTCAGTGCATTGGTAGCATCATAAAGACTCTCGCCCTCAGCCTGCAAAGGAATCATCACGAATAGTGCTGCTCCCATACTCACAAGCATAAATGTTCTCATCCCTGCTGGTCTACCTCCTTGCTGACGGTTAAATCCAATCAAGCAACCAACCAGGAGTGCCAAAGACAATCTAAAAGCTATATGCGGCCAATCGTTGGCACTAATAAACATCGGCCCCATTGCTTTATTTCTCCTAGAGACAGAACGGAATTTTGCGCCTATTGCCAGTGGGATGGATGGCTACCGACGTTAATAGCTGAAAACCTTAAGTACAGTAGATTAATAGGTTTGGCGTACATTAAGGTTAATTTAATAGAAGGTTAGGAATAAGTAGACTAATATACACAACACTGCCATTGGTGTATTCCTCCTAGAGAAAGAGAACAACCAAAAAATCTCAGAAAATGAAGCGTGGGCATTGCGTCATCAGTTGGGAGTACCTAACAATAAAAGCTTATGGGTACTAGCTTGCATGGATGAACGTTTACCAGTGGAGAAAGCATTAGGAATTGGTGAAGGAGATGCTTATATTTTCCGTAATGCTGGGGGATTAGTTACGGATGATGCAATTCGGTCAGCGATGTTAACTACACAGTTTTTTGGCACAAAAGAAATCATCGTCATTAATCATACCGAATGTGGCATGATGACAGCATCAGGAGACCTTCTCAGTGAGGTGTTGCGAAACCAAGGTATTGATGTGGATCGAATTAGTGTCGATCCTGCTTTGCCAGAGTTGAAGCTACCAAAAGGCGTTTTTTCCAAATGGATAAAAACGTTTACCAATGTGGATGAAATCTGCACACAGCAGGTGGAATTGCTGCGTAATTCTGCTTTAATTCCCCAGGATGTAGTTATTCATGGTTACATCTGGAAAGTAGAGAGTATGAGTTTGCGCCGTCCCCACAAACGTCTGAGCGAGCGGGTCAACACAGCATCAGCGATGAAGACCAAAACTGCAAAACATACTGAACCCATTTTAGAAATTGGGAGTTTAATTGAATGGCAAACATTGTAGCGATCGCAGGTAGTCCAACACATCCATCTAGAACCTATGGTGTTGTCGAATATACTGCCAACCTTTTACAACAAGAAGGCTTGCACGTAGATATTATTTCAGTTCGGGATTTGCCTGCTGAAGATTTAGTTTTTGGAAGATACGACAGCCCTGCTTTAGAACAGCCAAAAGCTTTATTAGCAAAGGCAGATGGTGTGATTATTGCCACCCCAATTTACAAAGCTGCTTACACAGGAGTGCTAAAAACATTTCTAGATTTGCTGCCACAAAAATCATTAACAGGTAAACCCGTGTTACCAATTGCTTTGGGTGGAACGATCGCTCATTTATTGGCAATTGAATATGCTCTAAAACCTGTGTTATCTGAATTAGGAGCGCGGCATATCCTCGCTACTATTTATGCAGTGGACAAACAAATTCAACGACAAGCCGATAATAGCGTTCTGTTAGATGAGGAAATTGAGCAAAGACTCAAAGACGTTCTCAAGGAATTTGTGAAAGCTGTAGAATATGATGCCGCAGCGCCTCAAGAATTGGTTCATGCCAATTAAATAATTAAGTTTATACCTCCGTTTGCTTGTAGCAGAGGGGTAATTTTTACCCCTCTGTTACTTTTTTTAAAGTTAATCAGAGCTACATAACTTTACTTTCAGAAATTGCACTTTTATCGCAATATTAAAATTATTTATAGACCAATACAGTTCAGTTAAGCATTTTTTCTCTTCTCTCTGTTTCCTCTGCGCCTCTGCGGTTCGTTAAAAAAGTTGACTTTGACAAAGAGTTTTAGCCTTAACTGAACCGTATTGATTTATAGACTACGCTCATACTTATCTCCCAACTTCTATAG
>NZ_JADEXF010000459.1 GCF_015207245.1 Nostoc cf. edaphicum LEGE 07299 | reverse complement strand
CACTAACTTCATAATGGTTGGCTCATCCTGTTCGATCATCTGATACAACAGTGGTTGGAATTGAGTACAGTAGCATTCTACAGATTCACCAAATTTTTCCCGTGCTTTCGCCTCCGTCATCCCCACACTAGCCGCTTCTGGACGGCAAAAAACAGCAGTGGGCACATAATCATAATTTAGTTTTTGCGCCTTGTTCCCAAAAACTGTATCGGCAAAGGCAATACCTTCTGCCTTTGCCACTGGAGTCAATTGCACCCGACTGGTACAATCACCCACAGCAAAAATATTTTCTTGGCTGGTGCGGCTGTATTCATCTACTTTGATTGCACCATGTTCGCCAAGTTCAACATGGGCATTTTCCAAACCAAGATTCTTGGTATTTGGAGCGTAACCTGTGGCAACTAAGATGGTATCTGCTGTAATTATTTCTTGGCTCTCGCCAGTAATAGTTAGCAACAAACCCTCTTCTGAGTATTTGATTTCTTGAACAGTGCTGTTGGTGAAAAACTTAATTCCGCGTTTAATCAACCCCTCTTGTACAGCAGAGCAAATGCGATCGTCAAACCCCGATAAAATCATCTTGTCTTTTTCAATCACCGTCACCTCACAACCGAAAGCGTGCATCATACTGCAAAATTCCACACCAATGTAGCCACCGCCAATAATTGCTAAACGTTTTGGCAGATAGGGTAACTGAAACATCTCGCGGGATGTGATGGCGTATTCTATACCGGGGATTTTGGGCTTAAGGGGTTGCCCTCCCACAGCAATTAAAATTTTGTTGGCTGTAACTTTGCGTCCATCAATATTGATAGTATGGGTATCAATGAAAGTGACACGTTGAGAAATTAATTCAATTCCAGCTTTTTGCAATTGCTGAAAATAGGATTGGTTAACTTTGTCAATATGCTGATGTACTGACTTAATAAATAATGTCCAGTCAAAGTATGTTTGACAGTCACTCCACCCATAACTTTGTGCGATTTGATTTTTGAGGGCGAAGTCAGCAGCGTAGACAATCAGCTTTTTTGGAACGCAGCCGCGATTTACACAGGTGCCACCAATAGCTTCTTGTTCGGCAATGGCGACACGTACACCATAACTAGCTGCTTTTTTAGCTGCTGCCAATCCCCCAGGCCCAGCACCAATGACAAACAAATCGTAATCAAATGTCATAAAAATCTGTTCCTTTTCACTTTTTGGAATGCAGAGCTATTTCATACCTTATAGTTATTTACACAAAACTTCATCTACTGTCTTTGGGTGGACAATTTGGGATGAAACCAGGCTAATATTTAGCAGATTGCCGCATTAATAGTCTTAGATCGAAAAGAATAGCGATCGCTCGATTATTGATAATTTATATTACATTATGTTGCAAAACAAGCATCTTTCTATTCTACAAGAGGTAGAAGTTTGCGTAGGCGTAGCCCGTCGTAGACATCGCTTCGGGCGGGTAGGCGATCGCACTTCTGGGCAGCAGCGATCCTTTGTTTGCAAATAATTACAGTGAATCAAGGAAAATTTGCATCTCTTGTGCATCGCGTGTCATTCCCAAGTGCTTAAAACCATTAATAGCCTTAGTTGAGAATTGGCGGGCTTTTTCTACACTTCCCCACTTTTTCTCCCAACGGCCAAGAGAACGTTGATAGCGAGCTAAACGCCTCTTGTTATGAGTCATTTCAGCTACGGTGAAGCCTTGACTTAATAACTTTTCAGCTTCATAGCGATCATCTTGTTCGATAGCAACATCAGCCAGCCAATTTCTCGCAGAATTGATCACCCGATGCCAACTAATTTTTTCTGCACTTTGCATCACATCTTGAAAAAGCTTCTTTGCTAAAGAATATTTACCTTCTAAATAAAAGATTTCAGCCCGATGGTAAAGAACGGGAATAAAATAGCGGATATGCTGTCGCTCCTCTAGATTCGCCTCGATCACTAATTTTTCTTCTACCGTCAGCCAGTGGCGGGCATCTTGATAATCCTTCTGTCTAATTTGTAGCCTAGCCATACTTTCGGCTAAGTCAGCGTGAACGCATAAATCTGCATAGTCACGCAAAATCCATGTCCGCCGCAAAATTTTGTCTGCTTCTTTCAGACTCAAAGATGAACACTCTCGAATTAGTAGCCAGCTTTTGCGGACGATAAGTTTTACGAAAGAAGACCATTCACCACGCCGTTCTGATTGTTCTATGAGCCATTGCAGCCAATCTAAGCGATCATCCCAATAGGCATAGACATTTGCATAGTGGATCAAGAGCATCCATAAATCTCTAACTGCTTCATAGCGGTCTTGGTCTTTACACCAATAAAGTACTGCCCGCAGATTTCCTTCCTCTGGTTTTAACTTATTGTAGTGTATCCACTTTTCCCAATCTTCTCCGGCATAATCGTGGGCAAAATCTAGATACCATGTCACCCAGCGCCTCCGTACTTCCCTCTCAAAATCTGGGTAAGCGGCTAATTCTGCTAAGGCGTACTCACGAGTCAGAGAGAGCATTTCAAACCGCTTAGTCTCTGGATTGAGATTCACAAAGGAAAGTTGCCGCAAACGTGCCAAGCCATTATTTACAGCATCAGGAGCGGCTGTTAGTCCAGCAACCTCAGCCACAGCAGTGAGTATGGCAGAGTCAGGAAAAATCGCCAGTGACATGAGTAATTTGTGGGGTGGTTGTCCTTTGATTCCCTGCACTGATTCCTCAAAGCAAAAACGAGCTACATTACCTGTAGCCGAGGTTAATCGAGCCAATACCGAGTTTAGGGAGTAGCCACTAGATACTTGACCGATCGCATATACAATCGCTAGAGGGATTCCACCAGTGCGATCGTATAGCTGCTTAGAGTCCTCATCGTTGATGCTTATACCTTTTTCTTCAGCTTGTTGTCGAATCAACTGCAAACCATCATCAGGAGGTAAATTTTGCAGACGGATTGGCAGCAAGGCAATTTGTTCGCGGGTAGTAATTGCTACTTTGATGCAAATGGGCAGATTGTATAAAAATTCAATAACCTCATCCCTATCCTCTATAGTCTCCATATTGTCCACAATCAGTAATGTTCTCCGTTTTGAGAGACTTTGGCGTACACGATCAAATTGGTCATTAAGAGGAGATTGAAGAATTGTCGGGTCGTCTAAAGCATTGGCAATTTCCCGAAAGATATCGCGCAGGTTACGCTGTCCCTGTTGCCGCCACAATATACTATTGGTGGGAATAAGTTCTTGTTGTTTGGCTGAAGTAAAAATAATCGCATCAAATTTGGGTGCGTCAGAAGAGTTTTCGTTACTGGCTTTTAAGCACAGGTAAGCAGCTGCTAACACCAGCGCCGTTTTACCTACGCCACCAATGCCATGTACTGTGATCATGTGAGCGCCATGCACTGATGAAAGGCGTTCCAATAGCTTTTTCATATCTGCCTCGCGACCAATAAATTGCGTGTAAGTCGGTGCTGGCAAATTGTGGGGGATGTCACGGCGTTGGATAGCAGATACAACAGAACCTCTACGATAACCATGTTTTTCCAGAACGTAGACAAGATTACTGGACTTGACACTTTTATTTGCTTCTCCCGTCAAAGTCTCGATGTCCCGATAGATATTGCTTAACTCTGCTCTGACAACACCGTTTTTTTTGTGCAAATCTTGACCAATCTTTTTTAAGCTGTACCCACAGAGTAACCCAAGTAACAGGTCTTTCTTAGTACTTTGTCTGTAACGTTTTTGAACCGTAATCTCCAAGTTAGTCAGTAGTCGGTCTATCTCCCAGTCCTGTAAAATCTTGCGATTCCAACTTTTAGGTAAATTCCAATCTTCTGACTGACCTGACATAAATATCACCCGATAAATTTATCATCAATGTGGCATTAGCAACATTTTAACGAACAAAAGTTTCACAAATTACTAACATTTTTTAAACAGTGTTAATTCACGTCTTAAATTTAACCGATAAGCTGATTTATAAATCCATTTTTGCCTCTAGTAAATAGAGACTGCCGACCATACCGACTTCTAAGCTCTAAAACTTTACCAGATAATTTTTTCACAAATTACTCAACAAAACTATGACAAATAAAACACTTAGCTTTCTAAATCTCTTATTTGGACTAAAACAATCCCGGCGTTATTTTCCAGAAGAAAAACAAGTCTGTGTATTTAATAAACGTCCCATACTGTACCGAGATTTTTCGCCAAACTCTGCACAGGAATCGATCAATGAACTGCAAGAGCGACTGCAAGCTCAGGGTTTTCTCTCAAATACTACTGGTACATTTGACATAGAAACAGAAGAGGCTGTAATAAATTTTCAGAAAGCCAATAATCTTCAGGTGGATGGAATCGTTGGGCCACTGAGTTGGGCTTGCCTTTTCTACCCAAGGCTTTATCGTAATCAAAAAAGTATGTCTCCAAAATCACAGGATGCTATTAAG
>NZ_JADEXF010000458.1 GCF_015207245.1 Nostoc cf. edaphicum LEGE 07299 | reverse complement strand
CTAATAGCCTTGGAATTTCATTTTCTGTAACAATTCCCCAGTCTATGCTTTTTGCTAAGTAGTACCGCCTCTCTAATTCCAATTTTTCAATTACTCGCTTTTTCTCTAGCTCTGTTGATTGCTTAACTGTTCGGGCAATCTGAACCTGCTTTCCATTCTGATTTACTGTAAGCATGAAATCAGTTGTTAAGACATAAGGAGTACCACTTTGTAGGTCTACAGGATACTTTATACCCATCTCCGTAGCGATACTCATCGCTAGGTCAAGGTCGTCTAGAGGGAATTGCTCTCTTGTATCTGTGACGACATCTGACCACTCAAATAAATAAAATAATCGTTTTTCTTGGTCTGACAAGAAATGATGTACTCGGTTGCTTTTCCAGCCAGGAGTCCTAGACGACCGACCTTTCGAGGGAAAATCTTGGATTGTAATCCAGGGCTTATAGTCTTTACCACTCCCCCGCCCACGACCTTCTTTTCTATAGCGCTCAAATTTGGCTTGTGTCCATTCTCCTCTGCCTCTAACCATAAAAATAACCCCTGAGAGCGATCGCATATCTTCTTAATACAAGCGTACTCTATAAAGGGTTATTGTTTAACCGAATTATTAATTGTTCAACTCCACAACAAGTATAAAATAATACTATTCGACGGTAACACTTTTAGCAAGGTTACGAGGTTGATCTACATCCAAACCTCGACGGGCGGCAATATGATAAGCCAATAATTGCAAAGGAACTACTGTCAGAATCGGAGAAAGTAACTCTTCTACATGAGAGACGGGAAGAAGATCGTTAAAAATTTCCGCAGCTTCGCCATCGTTGACGGGAGTCACGCCAATTAAGCGAGAATCTCTAGCTTTGGCTTCTTGGGCATTAGAAATAACCTTTTCGTAAACGCTACCAGGGATTGCGATCGCAACTACTGGTACTTTCGCATCTAAAAGTGCGATCGGGCCATGTTTCATCTCTCCAGCTGGATAACCTTCGGCGTGAATGTAGCTGATTTCTTTTAATTTCAATGCCCCCTCCAAAGCAATCGGAAAGTTAATTCCTCTGCCCACAAAAATGAAATCTTTGGTTTCGGCGAATTCGTGGGCTAGCTGTTCGGTTAAACGTTCCTGACTTTCTAAAGTTGCTTCAATTTCTTTGGGAATCTGCCGCAACCCATTAATAATTTGATCTAATGTATCTTTTGAAACTGTCTGACGACGAGCTGCTAAATCCAATGCCAAAGCATAAAACGCCATCAGTTGGGCGGTAAAGGTTTTCGTCGCTGCTACCCCAATTTCAATTCCCGCTAGAGTACTGATAACATGCGGCACTAGATGACCGAGGCTGCTTTCTGGGCGATTCGTAATACCCAGTAGTCGCGCTTGATATTTGGGTTCTTTCCCTTGGCGACGTTCTTTTTCCATCGTCAAAGCTGCTAGGGTATCGGCTGTTTCACCTGATTGGGTAACGCCAACTATCAAGGTGTTAGCCGTTACGGGTGATGGTGCATAGCGATACTCAGAAGCGTAATGTACTTGAGTTGAAATTCCTGCTAGTTGTTCGAGTAAATATTTTCCGATTAATGCTGCGTGCCAACTTGTACCACAGGCGACGATCTGAATTTGTTCTAAATCAGTATATAAATCTTCAGGTAAGCCAAGATTGATTGGCGATTCGCTAGATTCGGTTGGATTAAAGTAAGCGTCTAAACTAGCTCTTACTACCCCTGGTTGCTCATGGATTTCTTTGAGCATGAAGTGTTTAAATCCCTGCTTTTCTACCATTGCAGGATTGAAGTTGAGCAATCGGGGTTGTTTTTTCAACCTGTCGCCAGCAAAATTGTAAATCTCAGCACCCAAAGGTGTGAGGCGGGCAATTTCGCCATTTTCCAGAGGTAGCACTGCACGGGTGTAAGCAACGATCGCTGGCGTGTCAGAGGCACAAAATAACTCCCCTTGACCAAAACCAATTACTAAAGGTGCTTGTTGGCGAACAACAATCAATTCATCGGGGAAATCAGCAGAAATAACTGCAAGTGCAAACGCCCCACGCAAGTGGTTAACGGCTTGGCGAACTGCCTCTAGGAAGGGAGATGAGGGGGGAAGATTCTTTAAAAATTCGGCTATCAGATGGGGAATGACTTCGGTATCGGTTTCAGAACGAAATTCGTGTCCTTTGGCTTTGAGTTCCTCGCGTAACTCGCGGTAATTTTCAATAATGCCATTTTGCACCACCGCCACTCGTTTTGCCGTATCCAAATGGGGATGAGCATTATACTCTTCTGGTTTACCATGAGTTGCCCAGCGTGTATGACCAATACCAATTTGGGCAGGGGTTTCTATTTGTTCCAGTTTAGAACGCAGGTTATGGAGTTTACCCTTTGCCCGCACACAATTTACCTCACCTTCCCAAACAGTGGCGATTCCAGCCGAATCGTAGCCCCTGTACTCTAGTTTCTCCAGTCCAGCTAGTAAAATGTCTGTCGCCGCTTGAGTGCCTATATATCCAACAATTCCGCACATTCTTCACGCCACTTTTTTTCAGGATGATTAAATCCAGTATAGTAGGTAGCATAAAGTGGACGTTTTGCAAAGAAAAAGGGAGTAAAATACTCCCTCTACCACTAGGTATTGTTATGGATTTTAGGTTTTTTTACAGCGGATTCCCCGTCAGCTTTTGACCTGACGGTACAAATACAGCTTCTAGGATTTAGATACCCAGAGATTATATCCCCAATCTAAAATTGCGATTTCATGAAGAGTGCTGAGTTCCGAGTTCCGAGTTCCGAGTGAAGAATCAAAAAATTGTATTTGTGATTTACTTCTTTTTATCTCAGCACTCAGCACTCAGTACTCAGCACTCCGATCAGCACTCCGATCAGCACTCAGCTTTTTAGTAAGCTAGACCCATACTGCGAGTTGTTTCAGCGCCCAGGTAAACCCGGATGCTCAAAAAGTCGGTGGGACAAGCAGTTTCGCAACGCTTACAGCCCACGCAGTCTTCTGTACGGGGTGAAGAGGCAATTTGAGCAGCTTTACAGCCATCCCAAGGAACCATCTCAAGTACATCAGTAGGGCAAGCGCGGACGCATTGGGTGCAGCCAATGCAGGTATCGTAGATTTTTACGGTATGAGACATTGAAAAAACGGCTCCTTTCGAGTGTTCTTCTCTGCGAAAGAATCATAATCAACGCATAGTCTACCGCAGTGGTTGATAGGCCGTAATCAAAAGGCTACATAACTTTAAACAATGTAATAAGCACCGTTAAAATTTGCTTTTGCGAGATTGTCCCTATTGACTGATAATCAGCAACATTATCAGAGCGTATTTACCACAGTGGTATACCATAACGGGGTTGAATCGTAAAGATAGATGAAACAAAATTAAAAGGAATAGGGGCATCTCCATAATTTTAACTATGGGGATTTTGGTTAATAATCTGATTTTGCGATCGCCACATCCCCGTGTAAACGAAAACAGTTTGGCAATCTAGATTACGCAAAAACTTGTTTTTATTACGGAATAAAATTGCTTTTGCAATGTAGATGATTAATTTAGAGACTGCGATCGCACTCAGCAATTTTTTTGCGATCGCTCACTGATAACTTGTATATTTAATCTCTTATGTCTGGTAATTTCATAATTTTTATTTATACATATCAGAGGATTTCAGAAATTGCAAATTCATCATTTGTAGCAGCAATTTGTGTTTGAATTTTTGGCTCTATAGATGTCAATTGCAGTTGTTCTTCTAGATTTTTCGCATCAGCAGATTTATCTTTTACATACTCCCTTTCTCGAATTTGTCGAACAATACTTTCTAACAGCCAAAGTTGATCTTCTACAGACAAGGCAAGGATAGAGCGCTCAATTTCTAGCAAATTCGGTGAGAACATTTTACTTCTGATTCCTAGTAAGGTGTATTTTTCAAAGATATTATATTCAGTCTATCTGGTTAACCTAGAGCATCGCCAATTACCGATCATTTTCCCCACGCCTATCATTTCACAAATCATCAGAGATTGCTATAAATAACTAGAAAGCCGTTTTATTACTTTTTAATTAAGTATTACTGCTGAAGCAAAATGTACGCTAAACTGACTACATGAATTACGAAACAGCTAGGAAACTCCTCATAGATCAGACAATCACAACCGAGGAAAACCCAGATGCGCTGTTAACGCGTATGAAACAGGGCAAACCGCCGATACCCGGTCAGATCACTTCGATTTTGTTGGCATTGAAAGTGGTGTTTGAAGTGCTCAAAGATGCAAAGAGCCTAGACCGAGACCTGGCTTTGGCCCTTTATCAGTTAAGCATTAAGGCGCAACAGCTATTTGGCGCAGGGCGTAAAGCCGGGGTTGATTGGCCACCACTACTCAAAGAAGATTTACTACGAATTTCCTTAGCAGCTGAAAGTATCTTTTCGGGTATATGG
>NZ_JADEXF010000457.1 GCF_015207245.1 Nostoc cf. edaphicum LEGE 07299 | reverse complement strand
GTATGCAGCCATTAGTGGTGTGACTATTCTCCGACTGCGAGCTTGAAAAACCTAATTTAATTTAAGAAAAAGCTCGAAAAGTATTTAAACAAAATAGTTCTGTATATCATATGTTTATTTGATGTTATTCCGACATTTAGGTATTTTTCTGGATTGTGAAATGGAAATCCGATTTTTCACCTCCCAGGATAATGATTTGATTTTACTATTGCTGGGGCAAAGCTTTATAACAGTGAAAGTTAACCTTTTTCTTAGAGAATCGTAAAAGTACAATTTTACTGTGCATCACCTGATTATATGGGCACGATTAAATACGTTCTGACTGAAGACCAGATGCCAAAAGCTTGGTACAACATCCAGGCTGACTTGCCACAAGCCTTACCACCAGTTTTAAATCCTGGTACTGGTAAGCCAATTACACCAGATGAATTATTACCTCTGTTGCCATTAGCGTTGATTGAGCAAGAAGTCAGCCAACAAAGATGGATTGAAATACCAGATGCAGTCCGCTCTATTTATTGCCAGTGGCGACCAACTCCTCTTTATCGTGCCCGTCGTTTAGAACAAGCTTTAGATACGCCTGCCAAAATTTACTACAAATATGAGGGTGTTAGTCCCTCTGGAAGCCACAAACCGAATACTGCGGTCGCCCAAGCATACTACAACAAACAAGCTGGAGTGAAAAAGTTAGCTACTGAAACCGGAGCCGGACAGTGGGGATCATCTTTAGCTTTTGCTGGTGCGCTATTCGGTTTAGAAGTCTTAGTTTATATGGTAAAGGTTAGCTACCAGCAAAAGCCTTACCGCCTAGCTCTAATGGAAACCTACGGCGCGAGGGTGGTTGCTAGCCCAAGTACTCAAACCCAAGCCGGACGCAAAATTCTTGCACAAAATCCCAATAGTAATGGCAGTTTGGGGATTGCTATTAGTGAAGCTGTAGAAGTAGCTGCTGCTGATGAACAAACTAAGTATGCTTTAGGTAGTGTTCTCAATCATGTACTGCTACATCAAACCGTCATTGGTCAAGAAGCACTGACTCAATTAGAAATGGCAGGAGATTATCCTGATATTGTTATTGGCTGCACAGGTGGCGGTAGCAACTTTGCCGGAATTGCCTTCCCATTTCTCGGTGCTAAACTGCGAGGAGAACGAGATATACAAGTAATAGCTGTCGAACCTGCTGCTTGTCCATCATTGACTCGTGGAAAATATGCTTACGATTTTGGTGATACTGCCCACTTAACCCCACTTACCAAAATGCATACTTTAGGTAGTAGTTTTGTTCCCGAAGGAATTCATGCTGGAGGCTTGCGCTATCACGGCATGGCTCCCCTTGTTAGCCATATTGTGAATTTGGGATTAGTTGAATCACGTGCTGAATACCAACTCGCTTGCTTTGCTGCTGGATTAACTTTTGCAAATTCTGAAGGAATCTTGCCAGCACCAGAAGCTAATCATGCTGTCAAAGCAACAATTGATCAGGCTTTACTCTGTAAACAAGAAGGAAGAAGCAAAACTATCCTTTTCAACCTTTGCGGTCATGGACATTTTGATATGCAAGCTTATATCGATTATCAATCTGGACGGCTTGTTAATACCGAATATAGTGCAAATGAAGTGGCAATGGCACTGGCAGGATTACCTGTAGTTGATTAGTGAGCTGGAATGAGCGGAACGCTCGGTTTTGGTGTGAACTGTCTGGCAAAACTCGGCTTGAAACTGATTGTGATTGACCGTCCTGGCTTAGGTTTGTCTGACCCGCACCCTAACAAAACCTTTTATTCTTGGGTAGATGATACACAGGAGTTGATTGAGGCTAATGATCTCCATAATGTTCTGGTAATTGGTTTCTCTCAAGGCGCACTATTCGGATTCGCTCTTGCAGAGTACAGCTTCACTCATCACTCCAATAGCCCACATCAGAAAGACTTTCGGCAATAAGAGAGAAAATCGATTGGGAGATGATGGACTAGTGCGTGTTTTCAAGCTACAACCACAAAAGAATGCAGGCGATCGCAATCATAGCTGTCTAGCCTCCATCTAGCGATCGCTCTTTGAGGAAAAACTTTTTGGTTTACTGTTTTTTAGTTGATGTGTCAGTTTAATTATTGTCCACTCAGTAAATACAACAAGCTTTGGGCTAAAATTACGTTGTTAGTAAATGCAATTATCCAAATATCCTTATTTTTAGATAATATTGCTATTGTCTAAAAATCAGGAATACGAGGATTAGCGATCGCACCGTAATTTGGTTGTTCACCGAACATAAGATTTTTAGAGGGTACTACCATGCAAAACATACTAAAACGCGCATTCCTACCTGGATTGATGGCTGCTACTTTAGCTGGTACTAGCTTAATCCCGGTTCAACCTGCTTCTGCTGATGACCGAGTTATTAATAATGCAGCCATTGGAGCCGGGGCAGGTGTATTAAGTGGGGTTTTAACAAATTGTGGTTCCGTATTAGACAATGCTTTTAAAGGTGCTGCTGCTGGTGCTGCTGTTAATGCTGCCAATGGTGCAAGAAGCACCAGAGCCAGAAGAAGAAACGGACGTTTACCTGTTCAAGATATCGGTGTAGGTGCTGGTGCTGGTGTATTGGCAGGTGCAATTTCTGGTGGTTGTGGAACTACCTGGAAAAATGGTGTCAATGGTGCTGCGGCTGGTGCTGCGGTTAATTTATTAGATAACAGACGCAGAAGAAGATAATTTGTCATTGATAACTCGTCATTTAGTCACCCAGCACGAATTATCAATAAAAACCTTCAGGCGCAGAGCGAACATAGTGCCTTGCGGTACTCTTTAGTCGCATAACGCTGATATGGCTTATTCATCCCAAGCTTGACAGACCGACGTTTTTATTTTTTGCAGTAGTGTTTTGCCGCTACTATAAAGACACTGGTTATGTAAGTGGGATATTGTGAGCTTCTGGTATATTTGCTTGTACAGATTTAATTTGTTGAATGGGAATCTCGATTATGAATTTAGTTCCTGCTCCTGGAGATGAAATACAGCCTAAATGTCCTTGATGTTTTTCTGTGATAATTTGATAGCTAATTGACATTCCTAAACCAGTTCCCTTGCCTACTGGTTTGGTGGTAAAAAAAGGGTCAAATAGACGCTGTTGAACTTCTTGCGACATTCCAGGCCCATTGTCAGCAATCTCAATCGCAACCCAATCTGAGTTGAGTACAAGAGTGCGGATAAGGATTTGTGGGTTGTCTTGCTGATTAATAACAGACAAATTTTCTAAAGCATCGATCGCATTAGTGAGGATGTTCATCAACACTTGGCTAAGTTGACCCGCATAACATTCTACTAAAGGCAATTGACCGTACTCTTTAATAATTTCAATTGACGGATGGTCGGATTTATCTTTGAGGCGGTTTTGCAAAATCAATAGTGTACTTTCAATACCACTGTGGATTTCCACAGTTTTCATTTGGGCTTCATCTAGTCGAGAAAAGTTCCGCAAGGATAGTACAATATTACGAATGCGATCGCTTCCCATTTTCATGGGTAGGACAAACTGGACAAGGTTGCTTCAGCCCAGCGATCGCCTCATAACAACGTTTCCCTGTGGGATCTCCAAATACCTCCTGGAAGCGTTGGTTATAAAATCCTACGCCATAATCATTGGGTTGCAAATAAAGGAAAGCGGGTAGCTGATTCAGTAGGTTATAAAGGCTTTGGCGTTCAGTTGAGAGTGCTTCTGTAATTTTCTGAAGTAATTGGCTGTTGGGGCGTAGCTTGCCCTCGTAGGCGATCGCAAACCTGCTACCATTAAACTACGTACCATTAATATATACTCGCTAACTAAATCTTATCCTGAGTTTATGTTGCATTTTCGTAAAAACCTGTTACATTACTTTACATACAGTCATAACTGTTACAACATAAAAGCTCGGAGTATTATTTATGGCAGACGTTAAGAAGACTACGCCTTCGGTTTCAGAAGATCCTAATGCTTTGCGCTGGGGCTTCACTCCTCAGAGCGAAAACTGGAACGGTCGTTTTGCAATGATTGGTTTTTTATCTGCTGTTGCGCTTGAAGTGTTTTCTGGTCAAGGGATTTTACACTTCTGGGGCATCCTTTAGATTTAAACATTTTGACCTTCATTAGATTATGAGGCAAGGCGGGGATTCGCAAAATCTTCTGCCTTGCCTCGTAATCTCAAGAATTAGAAAACTCGCCAGCAACTAGCGTGATGAGCGAAATATTACACGACCTGGAGATTCTTCTTGATTAATTCGCGCATATACCCGAAGAGAAGTTAAGACTTCGCCAGGAATACCACCACAGTCTAGTTGTAAGTCATCCTTGGATAAAGCACAGATATCTGCATAAAGTCCCGATAATTGGCGAATTCGCACTTCATTACCTGCATTAATAGCTTCATCAGCGACTTTCTTCAGGATGCGCCGTGATTCATGTTGTAGC
>NZ_JADEXF010000456.1 GCF_015207245.1 Nostoc cf. edaphicum LEGE 07299 | reverse complement strand
TTCAATTTCTGCAACTGTAATCTTATTCTCTGAATTAGTAGCTGCTGCAACTGGTTCAATGCGACAAGATTTTTTTAAGTAATAGCCCCGTGGGTTAGAACTTGGGCCTATCCAAATACTTAATAAATCTAATATATATCCAGACTTCGTATTAGCTACACGCGGTTCAACGCGCCATAATTCCTTCTCTTCATATTTACTCAGATTCTTTCTAATGATTTCCCTACCCAAATTTCCTACCCGCTGTTTTGCATCTAGCAACCATTTCTCTACTTCTGACCAAGGTCTTTCAGCTATTTGCTCTACTACTATTGGTTGAAGTTTCTGTAAAATTACAACGCCGTTTTGGGGAATTTTTACTGTTTCTGCTGTTCTGGCAACAAAGGTACTATTTTTAAAAGTATCTGCTTGCAAACTGGGATATTGTCGTAACCAATTATCCATCACAAAGTGAAACTGAATCCAGCAACTTAGCAGCATACTACTAGCAACTAAAATTATGATTCTTTGGCGGTCTTGCGGCTTAGGAATGCGAGCTTTTGCATCGGTGTCATTTCCTTCAATAAACTCTGGTATTGCCGTAATTAGTGCTGAAATTGTTGGCCAAAAAACGATTGTTCTGGGTGTAATTACATCTTGTTGATCTCCAAATGCAAAAACACTCACTAAGAATCCAGTAATTACTGCCCCGACTGGCATAAAAGTACCAGGAACCCTCAAAGGATCTTCAGTTGTATACCAAGCTGTACCAGCAATTAAAAATAACCAACCGAAAAAGGCAATTATATCTTTGATATAACCTGTGGCAAAATATGAGAGTATCCAAGAAAAAACACTCAGATAAATAAATGTCTGCCAAGAATAAGCTTTGGGTGGAACTAATATTTTTCTAATTCCTGCATAAAGCCCTTCAGCAAACTTAAAAACCCCAAATACATCTTTTAGTAGCGTATTCATATTCCTCCGTACACCTGATTAATCAATATTTTCCTCTGAATTAAACAAGTAATTTCTTGCTATTTCGAACGAAATAATAAAATAATAGTTATTGCAGTATAGCTTAGAGAATTTGCTATTAGTATAGTTGTAACTAAATTAGTATTTTGAAAATTAAGGGTGGTAAAACGACGCCGTTGCAGACGCTGAGATGTTTTAGGTTCTTCTTCTGGTTTTACAAATGATTCATTTAATGAGAATAGTAAAGCTTTTAAAATGAAAAATTTCATCAAAAACGTAGTAAAAAAAATTATACAAGCAGTTAAAATAATTAAAGCCTGTGTGTTCGGCGATTTAAAATTATTAAAAAACATATAGTTAATTAATTCTGATTTCACCTGTATTGGCAACATTGGTTCTGATACAAAAAATATGAACCAACCAATTACACTAGAAAACAGATTGATAGAAATTGCATAAAAAGTACTGGTTTTCTTGTCAAATTTTAGTCGAGAATGCAAAACATAAGCTTCGATGGGGATGGCAATCAGTACAAATAAAAAGTCAAACAGAAATCCACCAATGGGAAAAATCCTGGGAAGCATCCAATCGTCAGCCATAAATGGTTAAGGGTAAGGGTTAGCTGTAGTGAGTATAACTGGGATATTAAGGGTGATGGGGGAAATTATCCCATTGTTCTTGTCCTTTACTATGCGGGTGTGCCAGTATTCCTCTATTGATATTGTTAATAGATCGAACTGACCCTTATACAGACGCATTAGAGGGGGAGTTTCTCTATCTGAGAGTACAAGAGGTTAGGTAAGATTAAAGACTGCCATAGTTATAGCTTTTCGAGAGATGACAAGAAACGGTATTGGGATTCGGACGGCGCAAGTGCGTCAAGAACGGCTTATTGGTCAAATTCACGTCTACGATGGTCTGGGTAAAGGTAAATCTCAAGCGGCTTTGGGGGTGGTTTTGCGCTCCATTGGCTTGGGAATAAATACGCCTAGCAATTCTAATCGTGTTTTACTGCTGCGGTTTTTAAAAGGGCCAGAACGTGATTATGACGAAGATGGCGCGATCGCAGCTTTACAACGCGGGTTTCCCCATTTAATTGACCAGGTTCGCACTGGGAGAGCCGAATTTTTTGGGCATGAGGAAATTACTACTTTTGACCGAGATGAAGCAATGCGGGGTTGGGATGTGGCCAAAGGTGCGATCGCTAGTGGTTTATATTCAGTTGTCGTCTTAGATGAAATTAACCCAGTTCTGGATTTGGGTTTGCTACCAGTGGATGAAGTCGTAAAAACATTAAAATCTAAACCCCAAGAGTTGGAAATCATCGCCACTGGACGCGCCGCACCGCAAAAATTGCTCGATATTGCAGATTTGCACTCAGAAATGAAACCTCATCACCACCCAACAGCCAAAGCCCTCTTATTGGAAGGGATTGAAATTTATACTGGTGCTGGTAAAGGTAAGTCTACTAGTGCTTTGGGCAAAGCCTTACAGGCAATTGGTAGAGGAATTAATCATCCAGGGTCTACTCGTGTATTGATTATGCAGTGGCTTAAAGGTGGTAGCGGCTACACAGAAGACGCCGCGATCGCTGCTTTGCAGCAGTCATATCCAGAAGTAGTGGATCATCAGCGTTGCGGTGGAGATGCGATCGTCTGGCGAAATTCCCGGCAAGAATTAGATTATGTAGAAGCCGAACGAGGTTGGGAAATTGCAAAAGTTGCGATCGCCTCTGGATTGTATAAAACTATTATTCTCGATGAACTCAATCCCACCGTTGACTTAGAATTACTCCCCGTAGAACCCATTGTCCAAGCTTTACTCCGCAAACCGCGCGACACCGAAATTATTATCACTGGTCGCTGCCAAAATCCACCCGCGTATTTTGACTTGGCTAGCGTCCACTCAGAGGTTTATTGCCACAAACACTATGCTAATCAAGGTGTAGAACTTAAACGAGGTGTAGATTTTTAGGCATTGCTGATTAAGAGTATGAATTTAGTCTCACCAAACAAGGCAAACGATCGCGGAACGCTTTGAGGTTAGGGTTGGTGGCGTTGTACACTTTGCCCAGAGGACGCAGCCGATCAAAGCCCTCAGCCGGAAATGGAAATCTCCTCTGATTGTTTGCAGTTTAGATTTGCAGTATTCTGCATCTGCAAAGCGCAAAAATCAACACCACTACCTCATGGTCTTAAATGAAAGCATATCTTAGTATTTTGAACCATATTAGCAGTTTTTCCCGGTTTTTTTGTCCAATGTTACCGCTAAGTTAACAATTTTACCCCCTGAACACTGGCCTCAAATTTTTTATATTATTAGTATGTACAACATTAAAAAAAATAACTTTTTATTTATCTTTTTAAAAAGCAAAATTAAAAGTATGAAAATATTAAATAGGGTTTTTTAAGAAGTTGAATATTTTCAAGTGTTGATTTATTCAGCATTCTCCAACAACTTGATTTTTCATATTGTTACGTGATTTTAAAACTTTTCTCAATTCTGTGACAACTATAAAAGTTGGGAGTTATCAAATATGCAATTTAAACATCTCGCAAAAAACTTAATAAAATTTAATCTTAATACTACACTCCTAGCAGTTGGAATAGCTGTTTCTATAGGGGTACCTGCATTAGCGGGTGTTTTATGGGCTAAAGGAAGACCCGGTACTTTACCTAGAAATGCTGTTGAAGGTGGCACTCAGAATCGAGCTAAACTGTATGTTTGCCAAGCGATACATGATAAGGAATATACACCTGGAAAGTTGGCAGCACCAAATTTTAAATATTGCTACATCCCGTGGGGAGGCAAAGAATATCGCAAAACAACATTTCGTGTACTAACAGGAAATAACTGGAAATGGGTAAATTTTTCGGGAAAGTTGCCTAACTATCCAGTTTGGGGAGGTAATGAAAATAACGGTAAATACGACTTATATCCTTGCAGAGCCATCCTTAATACGGGATATGCACCAGGGAAATACTATCCTCCAAATAAAACTTGCTACGTTTCATACGGAGGGCTAGAATACCAATACAAAAACTTTTTCCAAATTCTAACTGCTAGATAAACTAGCGCCAACACGCCCCAATCTGATTGTGCTGTTGTTAAGAGTGATTGTACAGTGACTTTTTATTTGTCGCTGTGCCAAATTAATGTCATGGAGGGTCTAAAGTTAGCACTCAAAGAGCGTTAAGCTTAGAAGTAGCACAAGGAGCTTACAAGCTATATCAACACAAATGCTTGCAATCCTAAAGTAAGGCTTAACTCGATGACATGAATTTGTCTCAATGTCATTTAATTTGTCACTGTACAAGAACACGACATCAATAAAACACCCCTTCCAAATAAATAAAATACTTAGGCTGTATTGATTTTGACTTTTGACTTTTGCCTTGCGGTACTAGCGGGAATTTGTACTTTCGGGTTGTAGAATATTTTGCACAAAGCGATCGCGTCCTGCTGCCTTTGCTTGATACAACGCCCTATC
>NZ_JADEXF010000455.1 GCF_015207245.1 Nostoc cf. edaphicum LEGE 07299 | reverse complement strand
CTTTAATTACCACCTGTTGATTAGATTTGAGGACATTAGCTAAATAAGTAATCCTTCCCCCTTCTCGGTTGCGTCCTAGTTCGCTGATGACTTGATAGCCAAGTTCAGAAAAATCTGGATGGTGATTTAAGGGGATTACCCTTTTATCTCCATTACGCACATCAAGCTCCATTTCTTCATATGTCATACGAGTTTGATTATGTCAAGGCGCAATTAAAAGATTAAGATCCACTCACCCAGATTGTTAGCCCCATTTTTACCTTGCTTGGGCTAATACATATCGGCAGAAAGGCGAAATTATCACCTTTGCGCTAGCCAATCGACAATCTGGGCATTAACAACATCTGGAACCTCATCGTGAGGACAATGACCGGCATTGGGAATGGGAACAATTTTGATATCTTTGCCATTCTCCCGCGCCTTTTCGTAAATCTTGGCCCCGGTAATTGGTGTCCAAGGGTCGTCAGCACCCCAAATTACTAATAAAGGACGTTCTACTTTGGGCAAAAGTTCCTCTGGACTGGGGCCAGGAGGGGCTGTGAGAATCGAGGCGAAAACTTTTTGCGCTCCTGGGTCGCAAGAGGGAGTATAAAGCAAATCAACTAATTCATCGGTGACGGCTTCACGGTTCCGGTAAACTTGGTAGAGGGTGCGGCGAATCTGGGCTTTTTGACGGATGCGGTTATAGACAAATTTACCTGTAATTGGCGATCGCACAAACCGATTAAAAGTTGACATTACAATCCGTAGTGGCGGGTTCAATTCGTGGGGACGATGACTCAAACCACCCGCAGAGTTAATTAAAATACCACCAGCAGCAATTCCTGGATGTTCCACCAGTACTATTAAGCTCAAAAGTGCGCCGATGGAGTTGCCAATAAATACAGCAGGTTCTTGGATGTGTGCTGTGCAGAAATCTTTCAGCAGTTCCACCCAAACTTCCACAGTGTAATCAATGGGTGCTTTATCGGAACCGCCGAAACCTAAAAGGTCTATGGCAAACACTTGGTAGCCAGCATCAGCTAAAACTGGGATATTTTTGCGCCAGTGTCCAATGGAAGCACCAAAGCCGTGAACCAGTACCAAAGGGCGTCCTGTGCCCATGACAGTGTACTGGATTTTGTAACCCTGCCAATTCCAAATGAATTTTTCAAAGGCGTCTTGAGTTGGAAGCTGTTGTGTAGTTACAGTCATTAATAAGATTCATAAAGTGTTTCTTCAAATATATTAATGTTCTCTGACCGAAACAGTGCTGAGTAAAAAAAGCAATAATCACACTCATAACCCCTCACTCTCCACTCGTTAAATGTTAGTTCCATCCACCCCAAGGGATTAATAAGTCAAGGGATACCAAATATCCCTGTGCCTTTTTAGACGAATGGTAGTGTGAGATGAAATACATGAATCAAAGTTACTTCGCTCATATAAGCAAGTTTGTTCTGGCTGCAACCTCTGTAGCAATATTTTCACCAATAGCTTCTGCCTACGCAACTTTAGGATTCTCTACCACCGTCGCCCAAATATCTGATAATTCTACAAGTCAACAACTTTTAGCCGATAAGAAAGTAGAAACAAGGAGCCGTACTACTAATATTGAGCGGCAAACTATCACCACAGAAAGCCGTAATAGTACTGTTTCTGCAAAAGGAAAAAAAACAGGTTTTAGCCTTGCCATTTGGGAAGCATCTGGTAACTTGTCAGAGGTGATTGCTCGCATTTCTGTCAAGAGTAAAGGTAGCAAGGGCTATTTAAAAGAGCGGTTTTTGGGTGATTACAAATACAAGATTAAGCAAAAAGCAAAATTTGCTAAGGGGTTAAAAGCTAGCGATCGCATCGTCGTGCGATTGTATGATCTTGAAAACCGCTTTATTGGCTACAGCGAATTTGAATGTTTGTCTGCAAACACCACAGTTAACCTGGTTTTATCAGCCAAGCCTACACAGTACCAAGTCGTTCGTACTGTTTATGGTGTTGATGCTGACCAAAACGGCACTATTGACGCAGGTACCACCACCTACGACTACTTCACTCAAGTTAGCGGCCAACGTGTTAGTTTCCTAAGCAGTTCCCAAACCTTCCAAGGTAGTCAGTTCCAAGTAGAAGGTTTGTCAAAAATTGCGGGAACCAGCGTTTATCCCACCTCTTTCACTCAGGGTGAGTATGCTTTAGTCCGTCAGTCGTTCGTGAGCGTCTTTAGTTCCGACTTGGCAGAGGCTTTGCAAGCTACTCCTGGCGGCTTGGTGCAGGTGATTGAAGTCAGCGATAACTCAAGCTACGATATCAGCCAAATGCTGATGAATTATCGCCAAGTCGGGATGTCTCGCGCTCTCCAGGTTGGATTTTCTGACGTTTCCACAAACTACTGGGCTAAAGATTTTATTGCCGAATTGGCCTCAATGGAAATTCTCGAAGGTTTTCCTGATGGGACTTTCCGCCCTGATGCACCAGTAACTCGTGCTCAATTTGCGGCAATGCTGCGGAAAGCGTTTACCAAGGGGAAAATTCGTCGAGCGATCGCATTTAAAGATGTCTCAACTCAATATTGGGCTTACAATGCCATCAGCGAAGTTTATCAAATGGGCTTTTTAAACGCTGTTGTTGGCAAAGGTTTCAACCCCAGCCAAAGCCTTTCTCGCCTTGACGTTTTGGTAGCATTAGCGCGGGGATTAAATTATCAAAGCAGTGGTTCCACAGATACAATTTTATCTGTTTACAGCGATGCAACTACTATTCGTAGTGAATATCGCAGTCTGATTGCTGCTCTCACACAACGCGGTATGGTCGTCAACTATCCCAATGCGAACTTGCTAAATGTTGAACGGGTAGCAACCAGGTCTGAAGTATCTGCTTTGCTATACCAAGCCCTATCTAGCACCGGAGAGGTAGCAAACATCTCTTCGCAGTATATTGTTGGACAACAACAAGTTGCAGTTGAGGAGCAGACTGAAACTTCAACGGAGGGCGTAAAACCGCGTCGCCATTGCAACCAAGGAATTGGTAATGGTGCTGAGGGCTGTGACCCAGGCAATTCCAGTCCTCACGGTGGCAGTAACGATGAAGGTGGACGCACACTTGGCAAAAAGTAACACCAATTTTTTTAAGAGACGCGATTAATCGCGTCTCTAGCTTGCTCAACTGTAAAACTAATTTCCTGACCATAGGAAATTTCCAGTGTATGACCATCTGGGTCTCGCAGATAAGCCCAGTAACCAACCGGATGACCCCAGTCATTTGGCCCAGCCAGCAGTATTCCCTCAGCGTGTGCTTCATTGCACAGGCGATCAATTTCCCCACGATTCTGATAAGCTACCCCAAGATGGGATTGTGGTAAGAGTGCGCCTTCTACTTTAGGTACTTTAATTAGGACAATCACAAAAGGTCTAGTCAGGTCACTAATCCAAGCAACATCTGATTGAGTTGCTTGATCAATGCGATGATGCACGACTGTCATCTGAGCATACTTTGCATAAAATGAGATACTTGCATCAACATCACTGACTGCAAGTGCAATGTGAGTAAAACCAAGATCAGACATAAAAAAACTCCGTGGTAGACTTGACCGCACAAATGTAGGTGTTGGTCTTAGTGCTTACTAAGAAAGGTGACACCATTGATAATGAAGGTAGGCGTTATCTTCACAAAATTTATGTTTTTAACTTGGTTAGACAGTAACTCTTGGCTGCTGGAAATCGGCGGGAAACGAATACTAATTGACCCTTGGCTGGTTGGTGCGTTAATTTTCAGCAACTTGGATTGGCTATTTAAAGGGTCGCGATCGCAAAATCGCCCAATCCCAGATAATATTGACCTGATCCTGCTGTCTCAGGGTTTAGAAGACCACGCTCACCCACCAACACTTCAGGTACTCGACCACAGCATCAAAGTTGTAGCCTCTCCCAATGCTGCCAAGGTAGTACAGAAATTAGGTTACACCCAGGTAACAGTATTGCCTCATGATGAAACTTTCACTTTAAATAATCAAGTTGAAATCAAGGCTTTCCCCGGTTCATCCATTGGCCCCACTCTGGTGGAAAATAGTTATCTCCTCAAAGAATTGGAGAGTGGTTTAACTGTATACTATGAGCCTCATGGGGATCATTCTCCACAACTTCAGCCAGCTGCACCCATCGATGTAGTGATTACACCGTTTATTGACATGACGTTGCCTTTGCTTGGGCCGATTATTAAAGGAAACAATAGTGCATTGGAAGTAGTAAAGTCTTTACAGCCTCAAGTAATATTACCGACTGCGGCTGGTGGAGATGTGGCGTTTGAGGGATTGCTGATGAAACTCATTCAGACTAAAGGAAGTGCTGAAGAATTCCGTTCGTTACTAGAGAAAAACAATTTAGTGACGCGGGTACTTGAGCCAAAAACAGGCGATCGCTTTGAACTACCCTTAGAAAAACGAGCATTAGCAATCTAAGTTGCACCTAGCCCTAGCGATTAC
>NZ_JADEXF010000454.1 GCF_015207245.1 Nostoc cf. edaphicum LEGE 07299 | reverse complement strand
GTCAACAATCAAATTTTGTAGGTCGTGAAGACCAAATAAACCGATTTCGCCAAAATTTAGCATTACCGCTAGAAGACAATCGCCGTTGTTTTCTGTTTAACGTTTCTGGTCAAGGTGGAGTTGGTAAAACTACTTTGCTGCGGCAGTTTCGTAAAATTGCTGACGATGCAAAAATGATTTCGACTTACACTGATGAAACTGAAAAAACTATACCAGAAGTCATGGGTCGTATAGTTGAGGAGTTAGAACAGCAAGGTTATAAACTAACGCAGTTTAGCGATCGCTACAAAGTTTACTGCCAAAAGTGCCAAGAATTAGAAACAGATCCAGATGCTCCTCAAGGCTTTTCCGCTTTTGTCGGGAAAACTATGGTAAAAACTGGTGTGCGCCTAGCGCGTCAAGTTCCCGTTGGCGGCGCTGTATTTGAGATTGTAGATGAAGATGCTTTGGCTACCCAAGCCGGAGAATGGGCATCTTATGTTGCAAAGAAAATAACCAATAAAGATGAAGTAAATTTAGTTAAAGAACCCGAAGAAGTTCTGACCCCGCTATTTTTGCAAGATATTTCTAAAATTGCTGATAAAACTCCTGTTGTTCTGTTTTTCGATACCTCAGAACGCACCGGAGAATTCCTAGATAACTGGCTACGGGAAATTTTTGAGAACCAGCACGGTAAAGTATCTGCCAATATATTAATAATCATCGCCGGTCGCCAAGAATTAGATAAAAATGACTGGGCATCCTACGAAGAATTAATAGTTCGTTTCCCTCTGGAACCCTTTACAGAAGAAGAAGCCCAACAATATCTAACTCGTAAAGGCATTACAAACAATCGCATTATTGAAGTGATTTTAAACGTTTCTGGAAACTTACCCCTGCTCATGGAAATGCTAGCAGATGCTCATCACAATGACCCCAACCAGTTAATTGAGCCTAGCAGCAGTGCTGTAAAAAGCTTTTTAAGATGGATTGACGATCCCAAACGGCAACAACTGGTGCTTGATGCTGCTATCCCTCGGTGTTTGAACCGGGATGTCATGGCCCAGTTAAGACCAGAACAAGAAGCTGATGAGCTATTTACTTGGCTAAAAGAAACATCCTTTCTGAAGGAACGTAGTAACGGCTGGGTTTATCATGATGTCGTCAAAACCCAAATATTATGCCACAAACGCCTTTCATCGCCGCAAGGTTGGGCTGACATACATGGTAAGTTGGCAAAATATTATGACAGCCTGCGAAACGATTTGCAATTGGATGAAGATAACAAACAGCGTGATCCTAGCTGGCAAAGTCATACATTAAACGTCTTGTACCATAAATTATGTCAGTCGCCGCAAAGAAATTTATCTGTAGCTCTTAATGAATTTCTTGCTCTCCTCAAAAATCAACCTATTTTTGCTCAACAATATGTAAAAACAATGCTTCAAGCTGGTAAAGATGGGGATTCTGCTGAAGTTCAGTATTGGGGTAAGCAATTAGCAAATGGCTTAAACGCTTATGAAGAAAAACGCTATGAAGATGCTGCGTATAATCGCGCTTTAGTTTACTTAACCCTTGACCAACCAAACAAAGCACGAACTTGCCTAGTGCCTGTCATCAAGCTTGCTACAGAACATTACAAAAAAAATCCTAAAGACTGGCGTAATGCCTTTAATTTAGCCCTTTACTGTTTGGCTGCTCAATACACTCAACAAGCAGGCCACTTATATCGCTATGTTTTATTAAAAGGTGCTTCCTCAGAATCTATTAGTGAAGCTATCCAAGACCTAAATGACTTTTTGACTATCTTGCCTGACCATCTGCAAGCTACATTCATCCGACAGTTGTTGCAGTCTTCTCTAACCAAGTCTTATAAATTTTCAACCTACCCACCAGAAAACCCACGAGTCCCAACAACAAACTGCTAATCAATTCTCTCTCATAGTGTAAGTTCCTTTGAGTGGACTTACACTATGAGCCTGAGATTTCAAACTCTGGCACAGAAACGAGTAAGCGCAATGATGATTGACGCTTCAAATGTAAGCGATGTTCAACAACAAGCCTCAGTGCGTCTACGTATTCACCAATCAATCACATTCCCTTGAATCTTTCCAAATTATTGAAGCATTGCGGTTAAAATTTGCTCAATTTAAACCCTATGCATTCAAAAAACTGGCCTTAATTAAAGCCAGTTTTTTGATTTTATTGCTAACTTTTAGCAAAGCTTACGGCCGAACATTAAAGGAACACACTTGAGAAGATATTATTAAACTTTCTCATTAAAATGTCAACATTTCACTATTTGTTTCTGCAAAATTTACCATTTAGGTATTACCGTTTCTCTTAAATTCTCAGGCTGTGCTGACAAATTTTTGTCGCCAAAATGCTTATTCATCAACGCTGGAACCTGTGCAGCTTGAATTCGGCTATGGCGCGTTTTATCTGGCATTACTAAATTTGGCCCAGCTTTACAGTTCTTCATACAACCAGTGCCTTTAATTGTAACTTGGTCTTCTAAACCGCGATCGCTTAAAGCCGCCTCCAACGCCTGACAAACTGCTTTACCACCGCGTTTCATACAATCAGACTTTTGACACACCAAAATCGTGGTCTTAGCCTTAGCTGGTTTTACCTTGACATTATCAATAGATGGGGGTTTTTGTGGTGCTGCGATCGTTTGAATTGTTGCTGTTTCAGAACGCGCCGCCATCACACGTTCAGCTTTCAGTGTAACTTTGTCTTTTTTTATATCGTATTCTTTATAACCAACAACTTGTAGCCAAGTACCTGCTGGTAGCCGCAAATCAAAAGCAGCCCGTAAATGTTTAGCAAGTTTAACGTAGCATTCACCATCATGAGTACCTAGCAGTAAACCTTTTAGCTTATAGCCGTCTTTAATAACAAAATCTATAAATCTGCCCTCAAGGCAAAATTCTGATACTTCCATATTGTGAGATGCACCCATTTTTTAACCTCCTTTTACTTAAGACAAGCTGTCAAGCAAGATATTTTCAGCAGCAGCTAAAAATTAGAACTGTTGATAGCGACTTTTCCAGCAACACTCAAGAGTCCAAATCTGGTCTTGACGAGAGGCTGTAAATCGCCGTACTACACTCCAAAGTTGAACAGCCGCAGTCGGATTGCTAATTTCAACTTTTAATGGCTGGTTAGCCGCACAACTACAGGGAATGTCTAACTCCTCTAAGCGTTGATAGACTTGCCAGCGGTCTACCCAATTCACCTCTACAAGGTGGTTTATTTCTATTTCTGAACTATACGATTTCAAGAGAATTGCCCTCAAAGTGCAACAAACTTGCAGTAACTACCGCCATTTAACTCCCTGCTTTTTGAAAATCTTAGTAGTCTAGCTTCTTAAAACCAGCATACCTTAAGTGCAAACAATTCTCATTAATTTTCGAAAAAAAATAAAATTATTGCAATCTTTCATAAGGAAGATTAGAGGGATAACGAGGAGTATCAGGGCAAAGAGGCATTTACTCCTCCATCTCCCCTCACTCTCTTCGGTATATATGCACACTTAACTTTTCATGTCAATAGTAATGAGAAATATACACAACTTGATGAGCGTGCCATAATCCAGCAAACAATAAAGTTAAGGCTTTTAGTAAACAAAAATACAAAATCTTGTGATGGCAAATTGGCTTGCTCTTATTGTGAAAATGTTAATATGTAAAGAATAAGCAGTTAAAATCTATAATTGCTAAATAACGAGGAGAACAATGTCTGAAACGCAAACTTTGTTACGGAATTTTGGTCATGTATATGACAATCCTGTGTTGCTGGATCACAGTGTAACCGCTCCAGTTACAGAAGGATTTAACGTTGTATTAGCTAGTTTCCAGGCACTGTACTTGCAGTACCAAAAGCATCATTTTGTAGTTGAAGGCTCAGAATTTTACTCTCTGCATGAGTTTTTTAACGAAAGCTACAACCAAGTACAAGACCACGTTCATGAAATTGGAGAACGTTTGGATGGACTGGGTGGTGTGCCAGTAGCTACCTTCAGCAAATTAGCAGAATTAACCTGTTTTGAGCAAGAATCTGAAGGTGTATATTCCTCTCGCCAGATGGTGGAAAATGACCTAGCTGCCGAACAAGCAATCATTGGCGTAATTCGTCGTCAAGCTGCTCAGGCAGAGAGTTTAGGCGATCGGGGCACACGCTATCTTTACGAAAAGATTTTGTTGAAAACTGAGGAACGTGCATATCATTTATCTCACTTCCTCGCCAAAGACAGCTTAACTTTAGGGTTCGTCCAAGCAGCTCAAAGCTAAAATTCTCATCATCTAGATTTGTTTACCTAGATTGAAAGAAAAAGTTGGCAGCACCAACTATTAAAATATTATAAAAAATGGCAGAGAATGGTATCCCTATTTCTCTGCCATTTTTAATCTAAGTAAACATATTTATATAATATTTAACGTTGAAAATATTTAGCAATTAGCTAGTT
>NZ_JADEXF010000453.1 GCF_015207245.1 Nostoc cf. edaphicum LEGE 07299 | reverse complement strand
TGTATGTGTCAGAAAATCAGTTATGTTCATTGGTTTGAGGAGATGATGTCATGTTGACTATTTTGGACTTTTTAGAGTTAGTGTAATTAAATATGTAAAGTTTTGTATCAAGATTCAACATTTCTGATCTAATCCATAAGTCTGTTTACCTGATTTGCTGACTACAACTTCATCTCCTGCAAGTAAATATACCTCATTTGCACGAAACAAATGCTTGCGGAAAAATAGCCAAAATAACGTCGCCCAAGGTATTACTGTATGAAAAAATCTCAATATCGTCCGATAACTGCCACCAATCCCTGCCCAACGTGATATTCAAGGGCATTGTGACTCGGCCGTTCATTGCTAACATAGCCAAGATTATTTGGTTCAACTGCCGCATTGTTGTAGCGTTTATCTGCGGTAGCAGGCATTGTAAGAGTGATAGGATGTCGAGCATGGGCGAATTGTAGTTTTTGAGTTGTCGTTTGGGAAGACAACAACTCTACTACAGAGCGCCCTCTCTCTTCATACTCTTGTTTTGGCGAAGGTATTGTTTGACGCTTTTGATTTTGGTGTACGTAGCCAGTAAGAGTTCCGAACTGAATAGGTAAGCCATAACCAAGGCGTTGAAGGGTAGCGGAAATTGGTGGATTCATCCCTTGATATAGTTCACTCCAAGGATTTGGAATACTGCCGTTGGGGGAATTGAGATCAATTGCAGATGAGGCTGATAACACTAATTGCGCCATATCTAAAGCCAGTCGCCAGTCTAATAAACCGTGATAAGCAAGGTTCTGGTAATCTCGCAAACATAAGTTGCATGATGTATCACAGGCGTTTCCATGTGGCTGATTTATTCTGCATTCACCCCCGTTAAGTCAATTCGCTGTAACGTTTACTCACTGGACAATTCAGACAGTTTGTTTCATCACATAAACGGCAGATAGTTAAGGCGCTGTCCTTCGTTTTTGCTAGGGAAAATAAGATTTGGTTACTGATGCGGCACAAATGCAGGCGGTCTTTTGAGGATAGGGAAGCGATGGCTTCCTCAAGTGCCAAGAGCCGCGCTTGATGCATCTTACTCACCAGAGCTTCCCCTTCTTGGGTCAATTTCAGTTCCACAGCTCTGCGATCGACAGAGCAGCGTTCACGGAGAATCAATCCTTGTTTCTCCAGTCGCTCTACAAGCCGCACTGCACCTGGATGCGACATCCCAAGGGCGCGGCGCAATTGTTCAATCGGTATCCCTGGTGCATGTCTTACCAAGCACATAGCCTCGGCAGCCGGCCCTGCATCATCGATCATTCGCTTCACCGACTGGTCGACCGAATCTGTCAAGGCAAGAGCCAAAGCCCCCACTACATTCGCAAGGTTAGTGTTTTCCATACCTAAATTATATGCGTCATGCATATTGACATCAAGCAAATCTGGTGGTTATTATATGCTTCAAGCATACACTGAAATTCTCCATGATCCGACCTACAAAACCCGAAGATGCAGCAGCGCTGATTGCTGTAGCCAACACAATCGGTTTCCAGCCGAACGAACTCGATGATCTCGGCAAAATGCTGGCTGACTACCTCGGCGGCAACACCGACAGCGATCCCTTCTGGATCACCGATGACGATGACGAAGACGGGCCGGTGGGGGTCGCCTACTGTGAGCCTGAACGGATGACCGATCAGACGTGGAACCTACAATTGATCGCCATTCGCCCCGATCGCCAAGGACAAGGACGTGGTGGGAAACTGCTGCGCTACGTTGAAGAAACTTTGAAGGCCCGCGGTGGGCGAATGCTACTGGTGGAAACTTTAGAGAGCTTCGAGCGCACACGGACGTTCTACGCGAAGTGCGGCTACGAGGAAGAGGCTCGCATCCGGGACTTCTACACGGCGGGCGCTGATAAGATTGTGTTTCGTAAAGTGTTGAATGCGGACTAGATCACAGTAACCCTTGAACAAGTTTCGGTTCACAAGTGGAAAGATAGTAAAGTGGTTCACGAACGCTTCTATTAGGTGTAGATATAGCATAGCTGACACCAGGAAAAACATAGCTCATCCATGAGCATGAAAGCGCCATTGCGGTCGCTAGTCCTGAACTGGCAGCAGCTTTTAGTGCCGAAACTAATGAAGTACCATTAACCAAACCATCTGCTCACAGTGCTGTGTAAAGTATGTATATCAGACAACCAAGAAGAAAATCTAATAGTAGAGAATGTGGAGCCGCCAGAAGTTAAACTGACGGCTCCTGCATTATTTGAGATAGAAAGCACTTGGTTGGTGGTAGCCAAAAATCGTCAGGTGAATCGGGATTGGGAAGCTTTAATGCAGCGCCATCCAGAAAACACTCGGTGCTGTTAGGAGGATTTATGTACTGCACCAAATTTTAGTTTGCGATCGCTAAAATTAAGTACCCAGAGGCGTATTAACAGGAGATAATAATAAACTCACACCACCCTTAGCTGTTGTTCCATCAACCATTACAGAACTTCTTCTGGCTTGGTTTAGGTAATTCACTTGACAGTCACAGGGTCAATTTTTGCAAGTTGTTCTGAACCAAATCATGAAAACATCTACCGAATTGCTAACTCGTCTGGACTATTACTACCAGCAAATCAAGACTATTATCCTGACTCGACAGAATCCGATTACTGGTTTGTTACCTGCTAGTACAGCGATTACAGCCCACGGCGATTATACTGATGCCTGGGTACGAGACAACGTTTACAGCATTTTGGCAGTTTGGGGTTTAGGACTTGCATACCGCAAAATTGACGACGATGAAGGACGCACCTATGAACTAGAACACAGTGTCATCAAACTGATGCGCGGGTTGCTCTTTGCAATGATGCGACAGGCTCATAAAGTAGAGACATTTAAACATACTCAGTCGCTACTGGATGGACTACACGCCAAATATAATACTGCAACTGGTGACATTGTTGTTGGTGATGATGAATGGGGACATTTGCAACTTGATGCCACATCTATATTTTTACTGATATTGGCGCAAATGACCGCAGCCGGATTGCAAATAATTTATACGATTGATGAAGTGAATTTCGTCCAAAATTTAGTTTACTACATTGGACGAGCTTACCGCACACCAGATTACGGCATTTGGGAACGTGGTAATAAAATTAATCGTGGTAATGCTGAGTTAAATGCCAGTTCCGTAGGTATGGCAAAAGCTGCTTTAGAAGCTATCAATGGACTGGATTTGTTTGGTGTGCATGGTAGTCAAGCATCAGTAATTCATGTGCTACCAGATGAAATTGCCCGCGCCCGGATTACCCTGGAATCCTTATTACCGAGAGAATCTGGTTCCAAAGAAATTGATGCGGCGCTGTTAAGTATTATTAGTTATCCTGCCTTTGCAGTAGAAGATTTACAATTACGCGATCGCACTCTAAACGATATTATCAACAAACTCGCAGGTAAATACGGTTGCAAACGCTTTCTGCGTGATGGACACCAAACTGTTTTAGAAGATCATCAGCGTTTGCACTACGAACCGTGGGAACTCAAGCAATTTGAGCATATTGAATGTGAATGGCCGTTATTTTTCACTTATTTAGTTCTAGATGGATTATTTCGTGGCGAACAAGAACAAGTTAAAAAATACCAAGAGCTTTTAGAATCATTACTCATAGAACAAGATGGTTTGCGTTTATTGCCAGAACTTTATTATGTTCCAGCAGAAAATATAGAGGCAGAAAAGTTAGCACCTCAAACGCAACCACGTTTGCCCAATGAAAATATTCCTTTGGTGTGGGCGCAGAGTTTATATTTCCTCAGTCAAATGTTAAGCGAAGGGTTACTTGCGGTTGGTGATATCGACCCTTTGGGAAGGCATTTGTGTGTAGGAAAGCAGCGCGAAGCATTGGTACAAATTGCCTTATTAGCAGAAGATGAAGATTTACAAACGAAACTAGAAGTTCACGGAATTGAAGTACAAACACCCGCCCAGGTAGAACCGATTCAAGTGAGAAAAGCTGGAGAATTTTCAGCTATTTATACCCAAATTGGACGTAATGATAAACTTGGCTTAACTGGGCGGCCAGTGCGGCGACTGCGGAGTTTAACAACATCTAGAATCTTTCGAATTCGTGGTGAAACAATTGTATTTTTGCCTTCCTTCTCTGACTCTCAGCAGTTTTACTTAACTCTTGATTACCATTTTTTGCTGGATCAAATTAGAAGCGAACTAGCTTACATTCAAAAATATTGGAGCGATTTAGGGCGTCCTACTCTGACTTTAATGTTGACACACACCATGTTAGAAAGTGGTTCTGACGCATTACTAGAACTGATGCAAGAACTCAAAGATGGTGTTTGTAACGGCGTACGGGTGAAATTAGGGCGGCTAAATCAGCTAATGCTAACAGCTGGAATCCAAAGAATTGATTTTCTTCCCAATGCAGAATTCTCGCGATCGCCAGTGAAAAATGCTAGTCCACGTTGCTATCTGTCTCTTATAGACA
>NZ_JADEXF010000452.1 GCF_015207245.1 Nostoc cf. edaphicum LEGE 07299 | reverse complement strand
GTGCTGGCGCGGCGGCGGGACTGGCGGCGGGATTTAATGCTCCCATCGCTGGAGTATTTTTTGCTCTAGAGGTGGTGATGGGAGCGACATCTTTCGCTACTTCTGCTGTAAGTGTGGTGCTCTTAGCTGCGGTGGTAGCAGCATTAATTGCCCAAATTGGTTTGGGGGCCCAACCTGCTTTTGATTTACCTGTTTACCAAGTTCGCAGTCCTTTGGAATTACCTCTTTACCTTGGCCTAGGTTTAGGGGCCAGCCTAGTTTCTTTGGTTTATACTGAATCAATTCGGGGAGCAAAAGCTTGCTTTGCTGGGAAGGTTCCAGGTTTTGATTTTTTGGGACGAATTCCTCAGCCGATTCATCCAATTATTGGCGGTGCGATCGTTGGCGTAGTTGCTTTGCAGTTCCCGCAAATTCTAGGTGTCGGTTATGAAACAGTAGAAGCAATGCTTCAAGATGTGGAGTTTCCACTCTACTTATTGGTGGTATTGTTGGTGGTGAAATTATTGATGACTGCAATTAGTGCAGGTAGTGGTTTCATTGGTGGTTTATTCGCACCAGCAATGTTTTTAGGTGCTTCTTTTGGATCGGCTTACGCCAAAATGTTGGCTGTAGCATTCCCGACAATTTGCGATCAAATGGCGGCTCCCCCAGCTTACGCAATGGTGGGAATGGCAGCAGTATTAGCTGCTAGTGTGAGAGCGCCGTTGACGGCTATTTTAATGCTGTTTGAATTAACCCGCGACTATCGAATTGTTTTACCGTTGATGGCAGCTGTGGGTTTAAGTGTTTGGCTAGTAGAAAGGATTAAACCAACTTTTAACTCTAACTCTAATCTACAACAAATTGGTCTTTCGGAACTGAAAGATGAACAATCGGAAATTGTGCAGCAAATTTTGGTAGAAGATGCCATGTATCCCTACCCCAAAAAGTTACCTGCAACTTTGGGAGTGTTAGATGCTGCTGTGGAAATGACCCGCGATCGCGTTCGTAGTGCTTTAGTATTTGATGAAGCAGAGCAATTAGTTGGTATACTTTCTTTGGAAGATATTAACCGTGCCCTTGCTATTTGGCAAACATACCCAAATTCCCTAACTGAAATTCCCGATAATTTATCCAGTCAAACCCTCATAGACATTTGTACTACTGAAATTCTCTATGCATGGCAAGATGAACTTTTATCTGAGGCTTTAGATCGGATGAGTCTTCGAGGTTTACATCAATTACCAGTAGTAGCACGAGATAAACCCGATTGCATTTTGGGTTTATTAGAAAAAGAGCAAATTGCATTAACCTGTAATTTAGCAGTTACGCGCAAGGCACTTCGCCACTATTTACCAGTCTTACCTACTACAGATATAGTCATTAGTCATTAGTCATTGGTCATTGGTCATTGGTCATTGGTCATTGGTCATTATTTTTCACAAAGGACAAATGACACTTGACTAATGACTGTTTATAGTCATTGTTTTTCACAAATGACAAAGGACAATTGACTAATGACCATTTATTTATTAAGCCGTGGCTTCTATGGCTTCATCATCTTCACGATCTTCTGGATCTACCTGTCTCAGACGAATGTGCTTTTTGCCTAAAGTGATCAGAAACTCATCTCCTGGTTTAAGATTCATCTGTTTTGTATAAGCTGAACCTATCAGTAAGTTACCATTCGATTGCACACTAATTCTATAGCTAGCACTACGTCCACCACGCCCATTAGCACTGGGTGTACTATCTAACTGAATGCCTTCAGCATCAATTAGGGCATTTAAGAACTTCATCATATTGACGCGCTCTATACCATTTTTAGTAACGGTATAGTAGCCGCACTTCTTGGCTTTGTCTTCTTTGCTCTCGTTCTCTAGCTCTTTGACTTTTTTGAGCAATTCTTCGCCGAGTAAGGGTTCAATTTTTTTCTGTTTAGGCATCAACTTAGGTCGAAAATGAATGTTTGAAGTGTTTGAATCGATTTTATTTTAGCTGAGGTTGAGCTAACAGGAACATAATCCTTTAGTTTTTATCTCAACCTAGCCAAGTATATTACACTCAGATGCACAATTGTTATGCCATTACCAATATTGGCAAGACAATCTATTTTAGAAAATGCTGGCAATGCTGATAACTATATATATAGTTTGTGAATTACTGCTAGACTATATAAGTTTTAAGTTTTCTAAACTAACGCTCTAAAGGTTGTCTATTTCTTAAGGATGAGAACTGAGTCACAGAATGATAAGCAAAACTGATCCTTAGTCATTGGTTATTTAGAAACGACAAACTAAAGAAGTCTCAGAGTCGGAAGCCGACCATCAGAATTTCTTTTCAGGAAGATGCAGTGCCAACAAAGACAAAGGACAAACAACAAAGCTTGCCAAAATGAAATTAACTACCAGAGGACACTATAGTGTAAAGGCGTTGCTAGATTTAAGTTTACAGCCAAGATATGGGCCTGCATCTGTGAGAGCGATCGCAAAACGCCAAGATATCCCAGCTCCTTACCTCGAAAAACTACTAATAGAAATGCGTCGTGCATCTTTAGTGAAATCAATTCGTGGTAGCATCGGCGGATATCAATTGGCAAGAGAGCCTGCACAAATATCTATAGGAGAAATTTTAGAAGCTGTTGGCGAGACTAGCCATTTACCTCATCACACCCCAGCACCTACACAAGCTGAAGATTGGGTAACGTTTAGCCTCTGGCAAAGACTCAACCAAAAGCTTAGAGAAGCTTTATACAGTATTACTCTGGCAGACCTTTATTACGATGCTCGGAGTCGGCAAGCTTCCCTTGGAGAAGAAGCTAGTTTTGTGGTTTAGTCAATAGTCAATAGTCGAAATATTGACCCTTGACTTTTAACCCAAGACTTGTGACTTATGACTAATAATATCTATATCTTAATAATTGCAGCATTTTTAGATTATTTAATTGGCGATCCTTGGGATTGGCCTCATCCAGTACAAATTATGGGGTGGGTAATTTCTCGCCTGACCAAGTTTTTTCTCCACTTATGTCAAAATTCTCTAATACAACGCCTAGCTGGAATTGTACTAGCTATTATCTTAATAATTGGTAGCGGTCTTGTTGGCTTTTTGATGATTCAAACTGCCAGATGGGTTCATCCACTCTTAGGAATTGCAATAGATAGCATTCTTTTAGCTAGTTGTTTTGCTGGCAGAAGTTTGCGAGCAGCAGCGGAGGCTGTTTTACAACCTTTAACAGTCGGAGATTTAGAGAAGGCTCGAAAGATTTTAAGTAATTATGTTGGTCGAGATACCCAAAACCTCTCACAACCAGAAATTTCACGAGCCGTTTTAGAAACGGTTGCAGAAAATGCCACCGATGGGGTAATGGCTCCGCTTTTTTATGCAATTGTTGGTGTCTTTATACCAGTTGTGGGGCCAACTCCTTTAGCTTTAGCATATAAAGCCAGCAGTACCCTTGATTCAATGGTGGGCTATCGGGAAGCACCCTATACTTATTTGGGATGGTTCTGTGCGCGGTTAGAAGATTGTTTGACTTGGCTACCTTGTCGGTTAACAGTCGTGACTCTGGCGCTGCTATCAGGTAAACCGATGCATATTTGGCAAATTTGTCGTCGGGATGCAATTAACGATCCTAGCCCCAATTCTGGCTGGAGTGAGTGCGCCTACGCTGCATTTTTAGGTGTGCAGATGGGGGGTACAAATTGGTATCGGGGGGTGGCTAAGTACAAACCACTGCTAGGAGATGCTATTTATGCCATTACTGCAACTTCTATTCAGAATGCTTTACAGCTGACTCGATATTGTTTTTTGCTATGGTTAGGGATAGCGATCGCAATATTCTTAATGCTCCCAAATAGGTAATGATAAATATAAAGTTAGGAGTTAGAGACGCGATTAATCGCGTCTGTACAGGAGTTAAGAATAAAAATTCCTAACTCTTAACTTATCACTCCTAACTCATCACTTGCTATGTCTGCCAAAGTAGTTGAAATTCTCTCATCCGAAGAAATCCGTCGTACCTTGACTCGCCTTGCCTCTCAAATTGTCGAAAGGACGCGTGATTTGTCTCAACTGGTGCTTCTTGGTATTTATACTAGAGGCGCGTTATTAGCCGAATTATTGGCGCGTCAAATTGAGACGCTCGAAGGTGTAGCAGTGTCAGTCGGTGCTTTGGATATTACATTTTATCGAGATGACCTCGACAAAATTGGATTGCGAACTCCAACGAAAAGCGAAATTCCTTTTGATCTTACGGGGAAAACGGTTGTACTGGTGGATGATGTGATTTTCAAAGGACGGACGATTCGCGCGGCTTTGAACGCAGTCAACGATTACGGTAGGCCAGAGGTGATTCGTTTAGCTGTGTTAGTAGACAGAGGCCATCGAGAATTACCAATTCACCCAGATTTTATTGGCAAAAAGTTGCCTACAGCTAAAGAAGAAATTGTCAAAGTTTACTTACAAAATTGTGATGGACGAGATGCAGT
>NZ_JADEXF010000451.1 GCF_015207245.1 Nostoc cf. edaphicum LEGE 07299 | reverse complement strand
TGTATAAGAGACAGTTTTTAAGGTACTTATGGTTACTTTAAAGCTATCTTAAGACTGAGATTTAAACTACTCACATCAGTAGAAATCTACCCTTTAAATAAACAATTGCTCCTCAAACCTATTTATAGATACTTGATCCCGAAGGCAAATTCCAGAAATAACAAACGTTAAATCTCAAAGACTAGTTAAGTAGTGAGAGCAGCAAATTGGTAGAATGCCAACAAGCCATTCGTTAAAGAGGGGATGAAGACTTGGGAGCAAGGGAGATAAGGGAGATGAGACAGACAAGGGAAATAATAATGCCCGATACCCTTCAGGAGTGCTGAGTGCTGAGTGCTGTTAGCGGTAGCGGGGCGTTTAGCCCGTTCTGAGTTGTGAATCTCACTTATTTACTCGGAACTCGGAACTCGGAACTCGGAACTCGGAACTGTTTCGCCCAATGCCCAATGCCCCATATCCCATTCCCTAAATTCAATTTTTAAGTTTTGAGAAATTTCCCGATGACAACTGCAATTTCCTATCCCAATGCCCCTGATTTAGCAACTGATGATTACATTGTGATCGGCTTGGCAACCTGCTTCGTCAAAGAAGATGGAGAAGTTTATCAAATCGAAGTTATAGAACCGATTCCCTCTGCGGCTTTGGAAGCGCTGTTAAAGGGCATTCCTACCTCCTATAAGCTGGCCCATGCCACAACTTTGGGATCTGTGCTGGATGGCGATTCACAACTGCTGCCAGATGGCTTCCCAGACTCGGCTCAGTTTGGAGAAGAATTTGTGCCACGGGCATTTGCAGCAGCTCGTACCTACAAGCGTCGTGAATCTGCAAAATCTCTGATTCCTTTGGGTACAAACTACACTGAATTTAAATATTCCATTGAGAGGAAACGGGTTTTAAACGCCGCTAGAGTTGTCACCAAAGAAGACAATATTAAACAGCATTCTCACACTCACAAAGTTCTTTAAGTAATTATGGTGACATACTCCTACACTGACTCTTCTCTACGAGAGGCTTCTCTTTCAGAGACGCTAACGCGAACGCCAACGAGTACAGTGTAGGCTTCTGGTTCAATCCGGCTATTGCTTAGGAGGCGACGAGCTTTAAGAACGGGATGCCCCACCTTGCTGTAATTCTTAAAAGATTTCATTAGAATTAGAAAACTGTTAGATAAGATTTATGCAACTGCTATTTTTAAGGAATGGCTTTTTGGCGTTAACTTTTACTGCGATCGCCTCAGTCGCTGGGTTAATCACAGGTTGTGCTGGTACTGCTTCCCAAAACCAAAGTGAAGTAGCAAAGAAAACCGCCGCTAATGCTAATGACAAGCAGATGATGAATCATGGTGGTGGCATGAATCACAGTATAGGAATGGATTTAGGCCCAGCCGATGCTAATTTTGATTTACGATTTATCGACGCTATGATACCGCACCATCAAGGGGCTGTGGAAATGGCGAATGTTGCGCAGCAGAAATCAAAACGTCCTGAAATTAAAAAGCTAGCAGACAATATCGTCAAATCGCAAAACCAAGAAATTACTCAGATGAAGCAGTGGCGACAACCTTGGTATCCCAAGGCGGGAAATAAACCAATGGCTTACAACAGTCAAATGGGCCACATGATGGAAATGTCTTCTGATCAAATGAAAACTATGATGATGAGTCAGGATTTAGGTGCAGCTGATGCGGAATTTGATCTGCGCTTTATCAATGCGATGATTCCTCACCACGAAGGGGCTGTAACAATGGCGCAAGATGCCTTAAGTAAGTCGAAACGCCCTGAAATCAAGAAATTAGCCCAAGAAATTGTTAAAGCCCAAAATATAGAGATTAAACAAATGCAACAGTGGCGAAAAGCTTGGTACAACAAGTAATTCGTAATATGGTTTTTGCGGCGATTTTATAAGTATTTGTGTAAATCTATCTGCTAGTAACCAATATGTATTTGCAGTTGGGAATTTCAGGAGCGATGTCTACAATCTGATTTTCACGGTATCTGGAAAACCTCTCTCTAAATCTCTCTCCTAAAAGGAGAGAGACTTTGAATTTTTCCCCTTCCCGCGTCGGGAAGGGGGTTAGGTTTTTGATGGACTGTCTTCATGATGCCCAATCGCCTTTAACAGATCGTCTGTGATAGCATATATGGCAATTATTTCATTTAGCATATAGCCCTCCTAATTTTCTTCTTGGAGGGCATTTTATTGCTTAACACACCCATTGCGATCGCCTTTTCTGCCAAAGTAATACTGACATCTGCAATCAGAGTCGAGCAACCTCTAAATATCGTAGGTGATTCTGAGCAACTTTATCGTCTGGTTTCTAATTTAATTATCAATGCAATTCAATACACACCACAATTTGGAAAGGTAACTGTTGTCTTAGATCGCAGTGAAAATAATGCTGTGATTCAGGTTCAAGATACAGGTATTGGTATTCCACACCAGGAACTGACTCGGATTTTTGATCGCTTTTACCGAGTGAATAGCGATGCCTACGGCGGGCTGCGCCTACGCTCTCGTAAAACTGGTGGTTCTGGATTAGGGTTAGCGATCGCTCAGGCAATTATTCAGTCACACCAAGGTAGTTTAAATGTACAGAGCCAATTAGGTAAAGGTAGCACTTTTACCATTCAATTACCCTTAGATGTCACACCAATTTCCCAATTTAAATTGCTGTATCGTCGCCAGCCTAAATTTCAATAAAATTTTCTTACCAAACTTTACTCATATTCAAAATAAACCCAGGCAATACCGACTCGCCGCTTACACTAGCAGGATTATCCAAACATTCCTCTAGCAATCCAGGACGATAAATATAAACTTTACGCTGCTTACGGTCAATCAACCAGCCTAACTGTATTCCTGGCTCATTCATATATTCCTCCATTTTTTCTTTCAAAGTCTGGAGGTTGTCGCTGGAAGATTTGAGTTCGACTACAAAATCTGGACAAATGGGTGCAAATTTTTCTTGTTGTTTTGGAGACAGAGAATTCCACCGTTCTAGTTTAATCCAGGAAGCATCTGGAGAGCGTTCTGCACCTGTTGATAGCTTAAATCCAGTACTAGAGCTAAAAGTTATACCTGTACCATCTTGTTCTGACCAAACCCATAGCTGTCCTGAGATATTAACTTCTCGGTTTCCTGTCTCTGAACCAGTAGGAGGCATAATTACCAATTCTCCGAATTTATTTCGCTCAATGCGTAAGTCACGATTCATCTGACAGAACTCAAAAAATTGTTCGTCTGTCATTTGCATTGATGACGGAATTTGCAAAACCAAAGGGGATGAGAACATAGGAATTTCCTCCAGGTTCGGATGCCTAGCCGACTAACTATATTCTCACGCAAAGAAACAAAGACGCAAAGATATAACTTTGCGCCTCTGCTTTTTATCCGAAATCATTATCAGATTTACTTGTTAGGCTGAGGAGTCATCCGCAGATAGGGTTTGATTTCCTCGTAACCTTTGGGGAATTTCTCTTTGAGTACTTCTGGATCTTTCAGCGAGGGGACAATTACAACATCCTCTCCATCTTTCCAGTCAGCTGGTGTCGCCACGCTGTAATTATCAGTCAATTGCAGAGAATCAATTACCCGCAAAATTTCATCAAAGTTACGTCCCGTACTGGGAGGATAGGTGAAAGAGAGACGGAGTTTTTTATTGGGGTCAATCACGAAAACCGATCGCACTGTCACAGTAGCATTAGCATTGGGGTGGATCATGTCGTAAAGCTCAGAAACTTTGCAATCCGCATCCGCCAAAATTGGGTAGTTGAGAGTGGTGCTTTGAGTTTCTTCAATGTCTCCCACCCAGCCTTTGTGAGATTCTACGTCATCAACGCTGAGTGCGATCGCTTTGACATTGCGCTTGTCAAATTCTGGTTTTAGCTTGGCAACTGTGCCGAGTTCTGTTGTGCAAACAGGTGTAAAATCAGCAGGGTGAGAAAACAGCACAACCCAGCTGTCACCTGCCCATTGGTAAAAATCGATGTCGCCGTGTGTTGAGGCTTGCGTAAAGTTGGGTACTGTGTCACCTAGACGGAGAGCCATGTGAGATTCCCTGTAGTTAGAAAGGCATATATATTCTAGTATGCCATCATGACATAAAACCCCTATTTCCCAATCGGACTTTAGCAGTTTGAAACAAAATTTTAAGTTGTCAACACTCTCAGATAAGGGACAAGAGAGAGATACAAACTATTGACTAAATTACACATATATGCTTTTAATTGATATGTTTTTTCTACAGGTTTTTCTTTACATAGAGGATTGCAAATATCAGGGTGATACCCAACTACAAGCCATTGCATATTTAGTGTTATTAAGTTGCAACATTTCCACATTATTGCAGAATTCGAGAAACTTTCTTGGCATAGATATATTGTGAGAAATTTTTAAGTTGTTGCAAACTGAATTGTAATAAAGCAAGTAGTGAGAATAAAGATTATAAATATGTTTCCTATTTTTTAATTTTGAATTAA
>NZ_JADEXF010000450.1 GCF_015207245.1 Nostoc cf. edaphicum LEGE 07299 | reverse complement strand
ATTCCTTTAGTTTCTGTTGATACTCAAGGTAATACATGGCAAGAGAATGGGCTGTATTTTTTTGTACAATATAATCCCTTTTAAGCTTACACAAAGGAGCTAATGCGTTGCGTGGAGAATATCGATTTACAACAACTATTACCATGTTGTAGCTACAACTTCATCCAAAGCGACACATAATAATACATGGTTTTTATAATTAATTATCATAAACAAATACAAAATTTATTTTTTAATCTATATGAAGTTTTTTAAATACTTGCTATTATCATTTTTGACTATATTTTTCTGTGTATTTTCATTTGCTATTTTCGACTCTTCTATTTTTTTTACAGCAGCCTTTGCCAAATCCAAAGTTTTATATTTTCCTGCTGTAGGAACAAAACCTGCTGTTAACCAAACCCAAATTTTTAGTTTAGTGCAGCAAAGTCAAGCACTTTATGAAGGGGGAGAGTTTACAGAAGCAGTACAACTTCTAAAAAAAGCAGCAGACGAATTTAAAGCTAATAATAATGTATTGAATGAAGCTATAGCTTTGACTAACCTTTCCTTAGCGTATCAGCAGTTAGGACAATGGCAACAAGCGAATGAAGTCATTTCACAAACTATTAAATTATTACAAAGTCTAAAAGATTCAGATTCTTCACAAGAGCAATCGCAAGTCTTTGCTCAAGCTTTAGATGTTCGAGGTGGGCTGGAGTTAGCACAGGGGCAAACTGAAGTAGCCCTAAATACTTGGCAATCAGCAGCTAAAATTTATCAGCAATTAGATGATATATCAGCGCTAATTCGCAATCGCATTAATCAAGCCCAAGCAATGCAAGCTTTGGGGAATTATCTCCAAGCAGATCACACTTTAACCTCACTGCGAGAAAATCTGCAAAAACAAGCAGATTCTGCTGTTAAAGCTAGAGGATTGTATAGTTTAGGGAATGTATTGCGAAGTTTGGGCTATTTAAGCGATTCGCACAAAATCCTAGAAGAAAGTTATTCTGTGGCTGAGAAAGTGGGAAGTGCGATGCCTACGGCGGGCGGGTACGCCATCGCTCAAAGTAATGCTTTACTGAGTTTAGGTAATACAGCCCGCGCTCAAATCTACGCTCAACTGAGTTTAGGGAACTCAAGCAGTGCTAAGGATTATGCTCAAACAGCGATCCAATACTATCAACAAGCAGTGAAGATTGGAGCTACGATACCCACTGTGCGGCTCCAGGCTCAACTGAATTTATTAAGACTATTGGTAGAGCAAGAAGAAGTTAGTACAGCAAAAGCTTTATTGGCGCAAATTCAGTCTCAGATAGACAATTTGCCTCCAAGTCGCACGGCTGTTAACTACCGGATTAATTTTGCCCAAAGTTTGAGCAAAATGAAACAAAACTCAGTTGAGCCAAAAGATGTTGCTAAAATGCTAGCGCAAGCTGTGCAAGTGGCTAAGAGTTTAAAAGATCAACGAAGCGAATCTTATGCCCTTGGTATTCTTGGTGAACTGTATGAACAAACTGGACAGTTATCTGATGCCAAAGGTCTTACACAGCAAGCCTTGGTAGAAGCTGAGTCTATTGATGCCCAAGACATTGCTTATCAATGGCATTGGCAGATGGGGCGGATACTGCAAAAGCAATCCAATATCCCGGCAGCAACAGATGCTTATAGTCGAGCTTACAACGCTCTCAAGTCTCTTCGTAATGATTTAGTTGCGATTAATCCTGACGTACAATTTTCTTTCCGTGAGAGCATAGAACCTGTGTATCGGCAGTATGTTGATTTACTATTGCAACTTCAAGAAAATACGATTCAAAAGCCAGATAATCTCATTCAAGCTCGTCAGGTAATCGAATCTCTTCAATTAGCAGAATTAGATAATTTCTTTCGTTCGCCCTGTTTGATACCAAGAGTTGACCTTGATAAATTAGTTGAAAAAGAAAAATCCACAACTGTTATCTATCCAATTATTTTAGATAATCGGCTAGAAATTATTACTAGGCTGCCAGGGCAAGATACAATCTACCGTAAAACAGCTAAAATTCCTAAAAATATATTAGAAAAGACTGTAGAGCAACTACAGAAAGATTTGCCTGTAGCTAGCCGAGAGCCTGATGTTAAGCAGCGCTCACAACAGTTATATGATTGGTTAATTAGACCTATTGAAGCAGATTTAGTAAGCAAAGGTATAACATCCCTAATATTTGTGCTAGATGGTTCTTTGCGGAATATCCCAATGGGAATTCTTTACGATCAACAACAGCAGAAATACTTAATAGAAAAGTATGCTATTTCTTTGATGCCTGGACTACAACTTCTTCCTCCTAAATCTTTACACAACGTGCCCGTAAACGCTTTAGTGGCTGGAGTCGATCAAAAACGCTTGATTGAAGGTAAATCATTTCCTGAACTTTTAAATGTTACTCAGGAATTAAAACAAATTCAATCTTCAGTTAAATCAAGTAAACAACTTTTAAATCAAGAATTCACGAAAACTAATCTGCAAAACCAAATTCAATCTACCTCCTTTTCAATAGTACATCTAGCTACTCACGGGCAATTTAGTTCAGATATTGAACAAACCTATATTCTTACCTGGGATAGCCTACTAAAAGTTAGGGAGTTAGATAGTTTATTACGGGCTAGAGGTGAAAGCCGACCCGAAACAATTGAATTACTTGTCCTTAGTGCCTGTAAAACTGCTACGGGGGACAAACGAGCTGCTTTAGGGTTAGCTGGAGTTGCGGTACGGGCAGGCGCACGTAGTACATTAGCTACTTTGTGGACAATAGATGATGAGTCTACTAGTGAATTTATGGGTGAATTATATCGGCAATTGGATGCTGGAGTCACTAAAGCTCAAGCTCTGCAACGCGCTCAACTTGCAATTCTAGCTAAAGAAAATCGCCCATATTTTTGGGCACCTTATGTTCTTCTGGGTAATTGGTTGTAATTATTTAATCCCAAACTAGAGGCTGCAACTTCAACAAAACGTCAGCGACTTTATTGCACTTTACTGAAAGTTATTGCTCACAAGGCTGTTCCTGATCGCCCTGCTAGAAACGAACCACGAGTCCTTTTACCTCGCCCCAAAATTTACCCCTTGATGGCCAAACCCCGGCATCAGTTAAGCAAGCAATTACAAACCGCTTAACCATAAGCGTTTCGTCTTTTCTTAGTGCCATTCGCCGCTGTGCGATCGTTTGCCCGTAATTGGATACTCGACCTCAAAGAGCGCAAGATCCGGGTTAACGCCATTAGTCCTGGTGTCGTGCCTACTCCTGGCTACAATCTCATGGGACTGAATGATGAACAGGTGCAGGAATTCGTGGACAGCCAAGCCGTCACCATCCCACTAGGACGAGTAGGCACGCCCGATGAGATTGCCAAAGCCGTTGTCTTTCTGGCTTCAGATGACAGCAGTTTTGTGAACGGCATCGAACTGTTTGTCGATGGCGGTATGGCACAGGTTTAAAATGCCTAAAAATACCCATCACTAAAACCCTTGAGGAGTTCGCTGCGATGAATGCAAATAACGGCATCATCAGTCAGTATATCGAAACCATTGATCGTTTAGAAGCTATCTTTCAGGCAAAAAGTATCACCATTTTTGCCCGGATTGATCAACTTGAAGCCTTACCCAAAAGTTGGCGCGACTATTTCCGGCGGTAGCGTGTTTCCATCTAAATTGACCGCACGATAGACGGTGGAGAAGCATTGTCTACCATCATTAACACTAATTTACGAATAAACAACTTGTTTACTTGGAGACTACATGACAATCAACCAAAACGGACTTTTCGTTGAACCAGGTCAAGGTCATTGCTACTGGTTTGGTCAAGACCTCTATACTTTCAAGGCAGTTGGTGAAGATACAGGTAAAGCTTATGCGCTTTGTGAGATTGTTGTTGCACCTCAAGGTGGTACCCCTCCCCACCGACACACTAGAGAAAATGAATCATTGAGGATGGCAAGACGATCGCTTAGCGGCTTGAGCAAAGTTTTCTCCTGAATAGCCTTGATCTACCCAAATAACTTCCAATTTAGACAATTCCTCGGCCGTTTCATGCAGTACAACCACAGCACCTAAACGTTCTGACGCATTGGCTTCAGTCACTAAAACGCCAATCAGCAACCCTTGAGAATCTACAACTATATGTCGTTTACGTCCTCTAACCTTCTTACCACCATCGAAACCGTAGACCTCCCCTTTTTTTCCGTGGTCTTCACAGAGATCGAGAATCAGCGATGTCTTCGACGGGCTACGCCCGCCGGAGGCATCGCCAAACTTCTTGGTTAACATTAAGATAGCCTGCGTCAACTGGTCGCCGACGTGGCCAAAGAATGCATCTTCAGACGCATTACCTACTGTCTTTATGATGCCCAATCGCCTTTAACAGATCGTCTATTATAGCATATATGGCAATTATTTCATTTAGCATATAGCCCTCCTAATTTTCTTCTTGGAGGGCATTTTATTGCTTAACACACCCATTG
>NZ_JADEXF010000449.1 GCF_015207245.1 Nostoc cf. edaphicum LEGE 07299 | reverse complement strand
GTCCGTCCCCTGTTAAATTCAGACCGAGTGCTGATTTTCTACCTGAAGACTAAATCAGTGATTGTGGAAGAGATTAATGGTAATTGGCAGTCAGTTTTGGGAGTGAATACACCACTAGAATGTTTTCCTGATGAGTATACCAGTCTATACTGTCAGGGTAGGGTACGGGCAATTAACAACCTTTCAACGGCTTCCTTAAGTGATTGTCATCGAGAGTTTTTGCAAAGTCTGCAAGTGCAAGCAAACTTAATAGTTCCAATTAATATGGGTATGGAACTATGGGGCTTACTAATTGCCCATGAGTGTGAGGCTCCCAGAAATTGGCAGGATACAGAAATTGATTTATTGCAGCAGCTGGCAGATCAGGCTGCGATCGCGATTCAACAAGCACAACTCTACCAACAAACCTCTGAGGCCGAAACTGAAGCTAGAAATCAAGCTGCTCAGTTAGAGCAGACCCTATATGAACTCCAAGAAACACAGACAAGATTGATTCAGACCGAAAAAATGTCTAGTTTAGGACAGTTGGTGGCGGGTGTCGCCCACGAAATCAACAACCCCGTTAATTTTATTTACGGTAATCTGTGCCACGCCAGTGATTACACCGAACAACTGCTAGAAATTTTACGTCTCTACCAGCTACACTATCCCCATCCCCATAGTGAAATTCAAGCCGCGATCGAAGCGATAGATTTTGAATTTTTGGTAGAAGACCTGCCAAAAATCATGACCTCAATGCAAGTAGGAACCGAGCGCATTCGCTCAATAGTGTTGTCGTTACGCAATTTTTCTCGCTTGGATGAGTCTGAAAACAAGCGCGTTGACCTGCATGAAGGCATTGACAACACCTTATTAATTTTGCAACATCGATTGAAAGGAAATGCTGAATTTCCACGCATTGAGATAATTAAAGATTATGGCAACATCCCACGGGTGGAATGCTATGCCGGTCAAATGAATCAAGTATTCATGAATATTTTCAGCAATGCCATAGATGCTCTGGAAGTAAGGAGTCAGGAGTGGCAGGATCGGGGTGACAAGGAGAATAACTCATGCCCAATTCCAACTATCGAGATTTCCACTAAAGTCTCAGCAGACAACTCTCGTCTATTAATTCGGATTAGTGACAACGGGCCCGGAATGACTGAAGACGTAAAAAAGCGAATTTTTGACCCGTTTTACACTACCAAGCCCGTGGGCAAAGGTACAGGATTGGGACTAGCAATCAGCTATCAGATTATTGTCGAAAAACATGGGGGAATAATGGAGTGTATTTCAGAACCTGGCAAAGGTACAGAGTTCTGGATTGAGATTCCCGTCAAGCCTCCAGCCAAAATAGTTAACTAGGAATAGGAAGTGGGGGATGGGGAAGCAGGGGAAGAATCACTATTGGTTAGTGACCAATGCTCTATTGTTAGTTTTAAAACTTAAAACTTGACTGAGTAATTTTTAAATTCATCCACAAGATAGATGATAATTTTCTTAACATATAAGTTAAAAAAATACCTATTATTGACTTAGGATGTGCAATATATTGAATTTGATTAAAACTAATTTAAAAGTAAAGTTTAGTTGCAAAATAAATCCCTCCCAACTACAAGTGATAATCTAATAGTTGAAGCTAAAAAACAAGCTTCCCGTGGCAGATATAACAGCTGCATTTGAAATGTTAGTAAGAGGTATAAGACGCTGTTTAACTTACATCTGTCTCGTCAAAATACAGCAACACCCAACACGAAAACTGCTATTTCCTGAAATGTGGAAGATTAGGGGGCACTGTAACTGATTTTCATTACTTGTTTACAAAAGCAATGGAAGTAAATACATCCCTGGTTATAATCAACAAAGAGAGGAGATAGTTCAGTGAGTAGAGGCTTGGGTGTTGTTGTGTTTAAAGAGAAGTCTGAAATAGGGACTCCTCTGGGTGTAAGATTATACGAAGTTGAATAGCTAGAAACAGTTAAAATAGCGCCTTATGTCAATAATTGCGCTCAGAGCGTGGTATCTACAGGATTATGAGCCGATTCCAGAACTGGAAAAACGTCAGCCAGACATTCGCTTAAGCAAAAAAAGCCTGCTGAAATCAGCATTGCGAGCAGACTTTTTAGAAGACAGTGACGAAGTTAAGAAATCAACTTGGTTTGGGCGCTATTTAGAAGGGGAAAATATTGAATTTTATATTGAAGGTAGTGGCGGCTATTGCGTCTCTAACATTGACTTAATTAGTCATGAAATTTATTTCACCAAGCAGGCGGTGTTGGCTCAGTTAGAACCAACGATTTTTTTATCCTATCAAACTGAGTATGCCGCAGCGACGAATATTCTCAAAGAAGAACTGCGAAAAAGTTTAGACGATTTAAACTTGCGATCGCGTCTTCCCCTAACATTAATAGAATCCTCTCGTCCTAGCGGTGCTACTTTCCGAATTAACCGCACAATCATGCGGAAAATCCGTAAGAGTTTGTTATTTATCGCTGACACCACGCCCATTGCTAGCATTGAAGGTAAAGAAACGCCTCAATTAATTCCTAGTCCGAATGTCTGTATTGAGATTGGCTATGCCATCCAAAGTAAGAAGTCTGAACAGATTCTACTAGCGCAAATGCAACGCCCAGATTTTGAAGGTGAATTTCCCTTCGACTTACCGACACAGCAAATTTTGCAATTTCAAGACACTACAGAACTGGATAAAATCCTGACAGAGACGATTAAAAACCAGCTAGCACGATTCAAATTGTTTTTTTGACCTAATTTCCCAGTCAGGCTTGCTGGCTGTTTTTTATTCTCAGTTTCTATTTTACAAAATTTAGCAATAACAATGCTCTCTTTAACAGGAAGTTTTTTTAGAGAAAGCAAAGACTGAAAGTATTGTTATTGCTTTAATTAAAATAAACGAACAGGCTTTTTTTGCAGCTTGGAACTAATTGAACTTACCCGATCGACTACAGAAATCATGTATTTGTAATCTGGTACTTGTCCATTGGGTACATACCCCACTTCTTGAGCTAAACCTGAAGGCGAATTACTCATCACTTTGCGGATAAATTCTTGACGGTTACGTTCTACATTCGGCCCAATCAAAACCACACCTAATGGTACATAGTGAGGGTCTTTAAATAGTATGCGGAATTCGGTTGGCGCCAACTGTGAACTGTAGAGACTTAATTCCGCTTCTGAGACGGCGCAGGCGATCGCTTTTCCTTGAGCGACCAATTCTAGCGCTGCTTTGGGTGTAGGTGCAAACAGTATTTCAGCTAGTGTTGTACCATAAAGATTGTAAAGAGGAAAATAATATCCTGTTGCTGAACCTAACTGTCCTAAAGCCACTGTTTTGCCTTGCAATTGTTTCAATTCAGTTATCGGATTATCTTTGCGAACAACGAAAATTGAACGTAAATTACTAATACCTATTAAAGGAAATAGAGGAATATATTGGTGACGTGCGATCGCAATAGCCGCTAAACCCGGTGGAGCAAATACCAATGACCAAGCACGAGCATCAAGGCGCTCAACCGCTCTATTTTCATTAAAAACAGGCTCTAACTGAATATATGAGTTTGTTTTTTCACCCAAGTAACTATTAAATTTAGCATATTGATTAATTATCTGTTCGCCTCCACCATAGTTAATCACACCAATAGTTAACGTGCCCTCAACCCCACCTTGTGGTTTGCAAGCAGCAAATGTAAAACCTAGTAGATGAAACAGAAATAAACGACGGGGAAATCGCACAAACATCACTAATTATGGTTAAGAAAATAATTTGGCTTTCAGGACTAATTTAGATAAATTTGACTACTGCCTAAAGGGGTTATATTGCAGTAAAAAATTAATATTTATTTAGATCCTGTTGAGATGCTTTATAACAGGTATAAATAAATATTAGATAAATTCACAGACCACCTTCCTTGCTTAGGTTATGTTAAACAACATTACGTTAAAAAACTTAAAAATAGGTGCTAAATTTAACTTGCTTTTAATATTAGTTTTCATCATCAGTATTTTAGGAAGTGGCGTTGCCTTATCCAGTGTACTTCAAAGGAGAGCGCAAAATGAAGTAAGTTCTCAAGCGGAGATTCTCATCCAAATGGTGAATGCAGTTAGAGATTATACACAAAATCGTATTGCTCCCCTATTAGAACCTAGATTAGATACTAGCCCAACATTCTTGCCTGAAGTAATACCAACTTTTTCCTCTAAAGAGGTTTTCGAAAATTTTCGTAAAAAGCCTGAATTTAAAAACTTTTTTCATAAAGATGCAACACTTAATCCAACTAATTTAGCAGATAAAGCTGATAATTTTGAAACTCAACTTGTCGAGCGTTTTCGCAACGAACCTAATACCCTAGAAATTACAGGCTTTCGTAAATTGTCAGAAGGCGAAGTATTTTACATTGCACAACCACTAAAGATTACACAAGCAAAATGTTTGCGATGTCATTCTACACCAGATCAGGCTCCTAAAAGTCAGTTGCTAAATTATGG
>NZ_JADEXF010000448.1 GCF_015207245.1 Nostoc cf. edaphicum LEGE 07299 | reverse complement strand
GATGAGGGAAATGAAGGAGATGAGGGAGAATAATTAATAACCAATGCCCAATGCCCAATGCCCAATGCCCAATTTTCAATCCCCAATGCCCAATTTTCAATCCCCAATTACATATAACCTAATTAGGAGAAAATTATGTCATCGAAAGTAACAGTCAAAAATGTAAATATCGGCATTGACGAGGCGAGTAGGGCTAAAATCGCCGACGGTTTATCTCACCTGTTGGCTGACACTTATACACTGTATCTGAAAACTCATAACTTCCATTGGAATGTAACGGGGCCGATGTTTCAAACATTGCATTTGATGTTTGAGACCCAGTATACAGAATTAGCGTTAGCAGTTGATTTAATAGCCGAGAGAATTAGAGCGCTTGGCTATCCCGCACCAGGAACCTACAGCGAATATGCCAAACTGAGTTCTATTCCAGAAACTCTTGGAGTTCCTAAAGCTGTGGAGATGATTCGCGAACTTGTGGAAGGACAAGAAGCCGTAGTCAGAACTGCACGATCTATTTTCCCCGTGATAGAGGAAGTTAACGACGAACCTACCGCCGATTTATTGACTCAGCGGATGCAAGTACACGAAAAGACAGCTTGGATGTTGAGAAGTTTACTGGAAGAATAGAAATGGGGAATGGGGCATAGGGCACAGGGCACAGGGAATAGCGGATAGAGAAAAAACTTAATCGCCAATGCCCAATGCCCAATGCCCAATACCCAATACCCAATCCCCAATACCCAATCCCCAATGCTCCATACTCAAAAGTTGCAAGATTTAATGCAACAGGTAGGTATTTCTAGTTTTAAAGGGCTGAGTCGCGCTGCTGGTATCTCAGAGCGTCAAATTTTGCGGTTACGCCAAGGAAAGCTAGAGCAAATGCGGGTAAATGTGCTGCTTAAGCTTTCGCCAGTGCTACAGATGCCATTGAATGAATTGATCGCAACTTTTTCAACCGTAGAGTTTTCACAAGAGAAAACAGCGCCAACTCAGGAATTGTTACGAGAAATTACCAATTTAAGAAAAGAGTACGATCGCTCGCAGTTTCAATTAGAACAACAGCGAGAAATATTACTACAAGAACTCCAGCAGTCGAGTTTGCAACTGCTGGAGTCTTTATTATTGCAATGGCCAACAGCAGCACAGAAAGCGCAGGAAAATCCCCAGCTAGCAGCAGTGAAAATAGTACCGTTGGTGCAGAAACCTCTGGACAAGCTTTTACAGGCGTGGGGAGTGGAAGCGATCGCACCTGTGGGAGCAGAATTACCTTACGATCCCCAACTGCACCAATTGACAAAGGGAACTGCACAACCTGGAGAAACAGTCAAAGTTCGTTACACTGGCTACCTTCAAGGTGAGAAGCTGCTTTACAGAGCCGAAGTGAGTCCTGTTTGAGAGAGTGAAGAGTTAGGAGTAACAAATTCACAACTCTTTACTTTTTGTATTGTCTGTCAAGAAATGACAGATATTGGGAATACTTAAGATAGCAGAGGCGATCGCCTTCAGAAAACTTCTTTTAAAGCCTTGGTGTCGGTTCTAGCTTGCTTGGCGCTGTTGAAACCTAAATTTTTGGCTCTAGAGCGGTAGTCCAGAGGTAAATTATTTCAATTATGTAAGTAATTGGACATAAATAAATATAGATCCTAGTTACCATCACAAGTACTCAGGAAGGAAAAGCTACTGCTAGACTCGGTTTAGCTATGTGTAGGCGTAGCGAGCCTTAGGCATTGCTGCAACTATAGCGGTTCTTGAATGGAAGCAATACAATTTGACCTCTCTCCAAACCTCTCTCCTAAAAGGAGAGAGGCTTTGAATCTTACTCCCCTTCCCTTATAGGGAAGGGGCTGGGGGTTAGGTCTGTATTGCACTCAACTGATAACCGCTATAGTGATTGACCTGAAAAGCGGTGATATTGTCCATTCCCTGCGAATAGAAGGGGTGGTACTGGAATTGTACGACGTGGTAGCACTTTTGGGGATACGTCGTCCAATGGCGATCGGGTTTCGCAGCGACGAAATTCGGCGGGTGGTAACGGTGGGATGAAAAGCAATTCAAAATTAAAAAAAATCAACATCAATGATGTCTAATTAAGCAATTTTTTACCTATCTAATCTCAATGGCACCAACAGCTTTGCGATCTGGAATCAGAAAAATCGTGCTTGCAATTTCAGTATTAAAGCGTAAACAACATAGATTCACCTCCTGGAATTCCGCAATTGCCACAAAGACAATAGCAAAAACGCAGGGTAGCCTTTAACTAGAAAAACAGTATTAGGTAATTCCTAGACACAACTTTTATATTATTTTTCTTGTTCTTATGACTCCAAAACACACCAAAATTAAATTTCCTCTTTGGCAGTATCTGAACCAGCCCTTATTTAGTCGGGATACTAAATTAGTATTGAATCCCCAACGCTTTGTATTGATCTGGCGTCTGCAACTTTTAGAACGTTGCTGGACTAAAGCATGTGACGCCAAAGGACCTCAACAGCATTAGATATTTGACAAGCTGCTGAATTCGACTAAAAGCTGGCAAACTAAGCCTCGTCTACAGAACGTGGCTTTTTGCCGTCAAGTAGAGCGCTAACAGTCATATCTCCCATAACATTAATCGCAGTACGGCAGCGATCCAAAAACCAGTCTACAGTAACTAGCAAAGCGATGTACTGGGTAGGTAAGCCGACAGAAGTAAACACCAGTGTCATCGTTACCAATCCCGCATTGGGAATATTAGCCGCACCTACTGATGCAAAAATCGAGGTCAAGATGACAATTAACTGCTGTGTCAGACTCAGATGTTGTCCAATCAGTTGGGAAATATACAACGCAGACATTGCTTCATAGAGGGCAGTGCCATCATTATTGAAATTTGCCCCGACTAATGCCCCTAAAGCAGCAGAAGATTCCCTTAAACCGACTTTTGTTTGCAAAACCTCAAAGGTTATGGGCATTGCCGCCGCAGAGGAAGAAGTTGAGAAAGCTGTCAAAAAGGCATCAGAACCACCAGCGAGGAATTTTAGCGGGTGTACCCAGGAACCAAGTTTTACTCTGATCAGGTAGTAGCACGCCTGCAATACCAGTGCTAACAATACGGCGACGATGAATGCACCCAAAGATTTAAATGGTGCAAAGCCCTGCATCGCAATAGTTTTAGCCACAATCCCAAAGACTGCGAACGGCACTAAAGCAATTACCCAGTTGAGGATGCGGACTACCGCTTCAAATAAAATTCCGATGACATCCTCTATCGGCTGGAATCCATTCTTCCCTTGGGCGATTTGTTCAGATTTTAATCCCCGCAGGACGATGCCAAAACTCAGGGCAATCACAATCAGTTGGATGACATTATTATCAACCAATGGCTTGAGGACGGCTTCTGGTACAGCATCTTTGAGTATTCCCCAAGGGTCGAGACTCTGAGGAGTTATTGCCGTACTTATTGAGGTGTTTACATTGCCCCAAGTCCCTGGACGTAGCACATTCGCTACGAACAGTCCCACTAAAATAGCTACGGTTGTGTTGGTTAAAAGTAGCACTGCTAACCGCCGTCCGGCTGTACCAGGGATGTTGGTGGTCATCAAAGTATGCAGCACCGCTACCAAAATTAAGGGTGTAGCCAAGGCGCGGAGAGCCTTTAGTACCAACTCAGCCGGAATTGCTAAATTGTTGATGAGAGCAGCATTGCTGGGATTAGGATTCCCTGCACCAAGAGCAATTCCGACGCTGACTGCTGCTATTAAGGCGATGAGAATTTGCAACGTGAGAGGGATACGCTGCCACCAAGGGCTAGCTTTGGTTTCAGACGAAGTAGTTCTCTCTGTTTGACTCATTGGCTAGGTACTGGTTAACTGCTGTAACTATTAAAACAACACTAATAATAGTGATAATTCCCGAAAAAGAACAGCTTTAATTTTGGTTAAAAACTGTTAATCTAAGATTCCGTTGCTTTACAAAATCTGCCTCGAAAGGGTATACCACAAGGTAGGCCCCTAGAGATATCTTGGCTTGTGGTTGGAGATGCTTATGTCCTTTGTGCCTTTACATATTCACAGTGACTACAGTCTACTTGATGGGGCAAGTCAGCTACCAGAGTTGGTGGATCGAGCGATCGCACTGGGAATGAAAGCGATCGCCCTTACCGATCATGGTGTCATGTATGGAGCCGTTGAACTGATCAAAATCTGCCGTAGTCAAAATATTAAGCCGATTATCGGCAATGAAATGTATGTAATTAATGGCGATATTGAGAAACAAGAACGCCGTCCCAAATATCATCAAGTAGTTTTAGCTAAAAATACCAAAGGTTACAAAAATTTAGTCAAATTAACTACAATTTCTCACCTTAAAGGTGTTCAAGGCAAAGGGATTTTTTCTCGTCCTTGTATTAATAAAGATTTATTAAAAGAATATCACGAAGGCTTGATTGTCACCAGTGCTTGTTTGGGTGGAGAAATTCCCCAAGCGATTCTTAGTAATAGACCAGATG
>NZ_JADEXF010000447.1 GCF_015207245.1 Nostoc cf. edaphicum LEGE 07299 | reverse complement strand
ACCCATTAATTCGCCAAACTAAAGGATTATGGGCTATTTTTGCTAATCGGGGACGGGCGATTTTCTGGAAAACTTTGGTGAGCCGTCCCAAATTTTGCAAAAGTAACTGGGCGAAGGAACGAGGAAATTTGTAGTTAGCGATTCTTTTCGGTAGCCAAGGCGATCGCCTTCCTAAAAGCATTTGCACTGACAACAGTAGACAAGCACCACCAAATGGACCAGTTAATCCCGGTGGCATAGGAAGTAAAAAAGGCAAAACTAATAATGTAATTACCAGGCTGAAGCCCCGTTCTGAGGTTTCTGTCAGAATATCGCCTAGAGTCAGCGGTTGTTCAGCTAGGCGTTGCAACAGGGATTTTATATCTTGAGAAAATCTCAGATGCATTTGGCGTGAGTTGATGCGAGTTCCCACTTTGTAGTAGAGGAAGATGAGAGAGAATAACTTCTGAACTTTGCCAATTTTAGATTTTGAATTTAAGGAAAATCTAAAATCTAAAATTGAATAACTCCTAACTCCTGCTTTCTATGGGTACAAAAACAGCTATAGCTTTAGGTATAACCCGAAAATGAGCAGGGGTGTAGGTAGTGATTTCACCATCTGTATTGATAGGGCGAGTTTTGCGAGTATGTACCTCTATTTCTTGACCTTGAAGCGAGCGTACACTCTGCCAATGTATATGTCGCCCTCGTCGCATTGCGGGTAATAATAATATAACCTGCCACCAGTGTTCAATCTCCAAGCTATAAAGGTCTAGCCTTTGATCGTCTATTGTGGCATCGTCAGCCACTGCCATACCACCACCGTAATAGCGGCCGTTACCGACAGCAATTTGCACTGTTTTGACGCGAACCAATTCACCGTTGATCGCAATCTCTGCTGTAAAAGGTCTGGCTTCCAAAACCACTTGCAATGCAGTAGCAGCATAAGCAAATACTCCCCAACGGCGTTTGACTTCTTTGGTAAGTCGTTGGGTAATTTTTACACTCAATCCCATACTGGCAACGTTAAAAAAGTGCTTGCCATTCACACAACCCAAGTCGATGCGGTGTAAATGTCCATTTGCAATAATTTTGCAAGCTTCGTTGAGAGAATTAGGGATTCCCAAAGTTCTCGCTAGATCGTTGGCAGTTCCCAGAGGCAAGATTCCCAAAGGTAACTGAGTCTCAATTAAAGCATCTACAGCGGCATTTAGAGTACCATCTCCTCCGCCAATAATTACCAAGTCAACTTGATGCTTATAGCGAAGTATAACTTCAGCAAGATGTTTGGGATCTTCTGTAGACTCCTCAATTAAATCAAAACCAAATGTTTTCAGACTTTGAATCGCTTCCGATAGACCCTTTTGCCCTTGGCGAGCATGACGATTTACTAACAGCAGTGCGCGGGAACTCATGGGTGGTACCTTTTGTTGTTGAGATGTCCAATTATCCGCATCTATGTATTCTGCTTGATGTTGACTATAAAAAAGTGTTTAGGCTGTGGTGAAAGTTATCAACAATTCATTTTCCTAAAACTTATTATATTGTGACTACTAATTTTTAATTTTTAATTTTCTTTAGTTTAGCTTTACTAGCCCTCAGTGTGTTTATCTTCAACAAATATAATTATTACTCCTCAGATAAATGAATTTTAGGTGTTTTTATTTATAAAATAGCGAATTGTTCAAATATTATTATGCCAAACACAAGGAGTATTTTTCATTAAAATAGATACATTTACAGCAGATTGCAACTTCTCTACGTTCGCGTAGCGTGTCGCAGACAGAGGCTACGCCAAGGTGAGGTACAGATTATTGTAAGGACACAACAATGTTGTGCCCCTATCTGTGTACATCATTTACTTAAAAAATGAATACTGTATATAGCGCTTCTGTGTTGAATCCAATACAGCGCTAGTTGGTTGCTTAACGGTGGGAAATCCCATCTTCATTTGGAATTTTGATTTTATGACTTTTTCGGGTCGGTGTTGCGACCAATAATTGCTTGAAACACGTCCCCTAGTAGAAAGAAAAATGCTGCAACTAACACTACAAGCATTAAACCCGCAAGGGCCGCAAAGGGAGAGATGATAAACAAGATTAAAAGTGCAAACATCAAAATCTTTAGTAATGTCTTATTCATCTTTTTTCATATTGAAGAATATGTATCTTTTCTACAAATAATCGATGAATTAACAATCTGTCACCTGTCTTCTGTTAGATTTAATCTGTGCGCGCTTACTTTTATGGTCAAGGCGTTTTCTTTGAGAACTGCGAGTTGGTTTAGTCGGTTTGCGTTTGATTGTCACGACAACTGCGCTTTGAATGAGTTCTTGAAGTCGTTTCAAGGCTGACTCGCGATTGTTCTCTTGGCTTCGGTGTTCCTGGGCTTTAATTACAATTACTCCTTCTTGGTTAATGCGTCGATCGTTGAGCTTTAAAAGCTGTTGTTTATAGTAATCTGGTAATGATGAAGCCGCAATATTGAAGCGCAAGTGGATCGCGGTAGAAACCTTATTTACATTTTGACCTCCTGCTCCTTGCGAGCGAATCGCAGTAATTTCAATCTCAGTCTGTGGGATAATAACATTGTTGGAAATTTGCAGCATTACTCACAAGGCAAAAGAGAAACTTGTAACTTTGGGATAAACTTTCTTTACTCGGTTTACTTGGCTAAATCTATCATTACATCTGGGTCTTCATTGTTGTTCAAATTCACTTCTAAAGTCTGTCCTTGGATTGTCACTTTATCGCCCGGTACTAGTCGCCGTCCTCGTCGAGTTTCCAGCATCCCGTTTACTTGGACATCACCACCTTGAATCATCAGCTTGGCTTGGCCTCCAGTTGGCACTATACCCATCAACTTTAAAAATTGATTTAACTTAATTGTGTTGTCTCTAATTTTCTTCATAGTAAATAAATGTACACAATCTTAATTGTATCGTGGCCTTCTCAAGCCAAAGCGTAAATTTGTTACACCACATAATCAGCTAAGTATAGTATTTCATTAATTCGTAGCAAATTTAATTTGGCAATACCCTGCAATGGCATTGTGTTGGTAAACATTTAACAAAGTCACGCTTTTAGGCAAAACTTTGCTGATAAATGTGAATTTACAGCAGTTTTCATTTAATTGAACTGTATATGTTGTAAAAGCACAACAATGCTGTACCTCTAGTGTGTGGTGTATTTACCTGAAAATTGCTAATTTTATTAATTGGCTGTGATGGAGCGACGCCGATAGCGAGTCCGCGAGCTTCATAGCCCGTCGTAGATATCGCTCTAACAAAAACTGTAATACCAGTTATTATCTATAATGTTGATCGACAAAACTGCCAGATATGGGCTAAAAACTAGTCTGGAAGGTTCTTTTAGTGTGTTCAGGGGACTGGATCTATGATTAAGCTTGGTTTATTGGTACAGTCCCAGAATAACTCTTTGGGTATCGGAAAAGTTACGGAAATATCTGATACCAATGCAAACGTGGAGTATTTCTGCTCTATAGGCCAACGTCTCCAAAAAACTTTACCTTTAAGTTCGCTCTCTCAAGTCAAGCTGGAACCCCAGGCTCGATGCTATATTAAGTCCCAAACTCAGGATAAATGGATAGTGGGCAGAGTTTTTATCTGGGATGATGATACAGAAATGTATCAAATTGATTTACCAGATAAGAAAACTGCGATCGCTAGTGAAGAAGACATTTACGTTCGTTGTAATTTACCAAACACAGACCCCATCGAAACTCTGGCGATGAAGGGTCACGAAACGCCTTACTTCCACGACAAAAGATTGGCTTTCGTCAAAACCTTGATTAAGCAACGCGCTGTCAGTCGCGGGATGACGGGACTGATTTCGGCAAATATCAATCTTTATCCTCACCAAGTTGAAGTTGTGCGGCGGGTACTGGAAGACCCAATTCAACGCTACTTGCTAGCAGACGAGGTGGGACTGGGAAAAACCATCGAAGCGGGTGCGATTCTGCGTCAATTCCTCCTCGATGAACCGAAAAAAAATGCGGTGGTATTAGTTCCGCAATATTTGCTCAAACAATGGCGAACTGAGTTAGAAAACAAGTTTTACATCTCCCATTTTGGTAAACGGGTAGCGGTGCTGGCGGTTGAAGATATTCATAAAATCAACCTGAAAGCAAGGATAGGCTGCTTAATTTTAGATGAAGCTCATCACATCGCCGCAATGGCAACCTCTAAGGATGCAACAGTACGGCAGCGTTTTCAGACTTGCAAAGAACTTGCTCATAAAAGCGATCGCTTACTTTTATTATCTGCTACTCCGGTTCTCAATCACGAGCAGGATTTTCTGGCCATGTTGCACTTGCTCGACCCGACAACCTATAAACTGGACGATTTAGCAGGTTTCCGCACCAAAGTTGAAAGCCGTCAGCAAATTGGTAAACTTCTGCTTTCTTTTAAAGAAGGTGCAGAACCAGAGGTTCTCAAAAGCAACTTGCAGCAATTGCGAAACCTCTTGGCTGAGGATAAGTATTTACTAAA
>NZ_JADEXF010000446.1 GCF_015207245.1 Nostoc cf. edaphicum LEGE 07299 | reverse complement strand
CCAATACCCTCACGTAGATAAACTAACTTTTTACAGTAGCGTATAAGTCTAAGTCAGTGCCTGAGCAACTACTGCCGAAAGTGACTCATTCGCTGCTTGCTTCAACAATTCGGCTTTATCGGTCTGTTCCCAAGGCAAGTCTAAATCAGCCCGCCCAAAATGACCGTAAGCCGCGACGTCCTGATAAAAACGTCCGCCTCGTTCACTTGGTAAGTTCCGTAAGTTGAAGGTATGGATAATCCCTGCTGGACGGAGTTCAAAGTGCTTGTTGATTAATTCTAGTAAGGTTTCTTCATCCACTTTGCCTGTGCCAAAGGTATCCACTAAGATACTTGTTGGTCGTGCTACACCAATAGCATAAGATAGCTGGATTTCAACTTTTTCTGCCAACCCGGCAGCGACAATATTTTTCGCTACATAGCGAGCCGCATAAGCAGCAGAACGGTCTACTTTCGTGGGGTCTTTGCCAGAAAAAGCGCCGCCACCATGTCGTGAATACCCACCGTAGGTATCAACGATTATTTTCCGTCCTGTCAGTCCAGAGTCTCCTTGAGGGCCACCAACGACAAATTTGCCAGTGGGGTTGACTAAAAAACGTGTTTCCTGATTAGGTTTAACGTCAATGTCGCCAAAAACAGGTTCGACCACTGCTGACCAGAGGTCTTGTTTAATTTTGGCTTGTACCGCCGCCTCATCCGTAATTTCCCCAATACTGGCTGTATGCTGGGTGGAAATTAGAATCGTATCAATACCTACTGGGCGTCCATCTTCGTAGACCACAGTTACTTGGGTTTTACCGTCAGGACGCAGGTATGACAGTTCACCTGTTTTACGGACTGCTGCCAATCGGCGAGCAATGCGGTGAGCGAGACTGATGGGTAAGGGCATCAGTTCTGGTGTTTCGTTGCTGGCAAAGCCAAACATTATACCTTGATCGCCCGCACCAATTTTATCGAATAGCTCATCACTATCTTGCTGGCGGGTTTCTTGGGCGGTGTTAACGCCTTGGGCAATATCGGGTGATTGTTCGTCTATAGCCAGTAGAACGCTGGTGCTGTTAGCAGAAAAGCCATTGTCAGCGTTGGTATAACCAATTTCGGCAATTTTTTTCCGGGCGAGATTGACGAAATTTACATTAGCTTTGGTGGTTATTTCACCAGTAATTAGCACTAAACCAGTATTAACTACGACTTCAGCGGCGACACGACTGCTCGGATCTTGTGTCAATAGGGCATCCAGAATAGTATCAGAAATCTGATCACAGATTTTATCTGGATGACCTTCGGTGACTGACTCAGAGGTAAATAGATAGCGACGAGACAAAGGAAATTCCTCCATCGAGAGTTTTTTCGTTAACCAAATGTGAGTATTTAGTTTAACTACTAATTTCTGAAATCATAACAATATTTATACTTCAGTCGTTAGTATCTTCTTGATATTGATAAAAACCACTAACTATAAGGTAAATATCCGTAAGTAAGATAAATGTATGTTAATTCTTTTCTAGCTAAAATGTATTTAATAACACAAAAAAAAGGGGGTACCCGGAAGCGCCCCCATAAGCTTTGACACAAACACTGCTGCTTTAAACCTGAATCGCTAACTTTGCTTCCGTAGCTGTCAACCGCTCATAAGCAGCACGCATCTTCAAACCTGTAAGCACTTGGAAGAAACCAGTTCCATTATTGGAACCTGGATACTCGCGGTGCTGGAGTAACAAGTGAGTTAATTCACCCTGATATTTTGTGGATGTATTGCTGAGATGGGTTTCGATATAAATGACTTCTTCCAAGTTGTCAAATTGACCATCCACCTCTAGTACTGAGACATAGCGGCCGTAGTAAACATCTGAACCGTAGTACAGTTGCATACCAGGATAAGAACAGGTCAGCTTGCGTCCACAGGGAGTCCAATTGATTGTTGACCCTTCATCAAATAAGTAAGTTGGATCGAAGCCTTCCTTGCCTTCCCGCTGGAGCATACGTACCCGTAAGACTCTACGTTCGGTGTCATTTTTGATCAAGTTTGTGGGCAATACCTGGAGAACCACATCAGCAAATTCTCTTTGCGGTTCGATAAATTTATCAAAGTCAGGTTTGCGGGAATTGATTTGCGCTAACACATCTTCGTAGCGATGACCGCGTTCAGCCATATCTCGCTGGATTTTCCAGGCAATTTTGACCTCATCGCTAATGTCAAAATAAACACTGAAGTCGATTAGCGATCGCACCCGCTCATCATATAAAGGATGCAGCCCTTCAACAACTATAATGTGATTCGGCTCTATCCGCTCTGGCGGATCGATCAAGCCGGTTTCGTGGTTATAAATCGGCTTATCAATCGCTTGACCACTTTTGAGCGCTTTAATTTGCTCATACATCAGGTCAAAATTGTTCGCCCTGGGGTCTAGTGCCGTTATTCCCGTCTCTTTGCGCTGTTTGCGATCCAAGGAGTGATAGTCATCCAAGCAGATGACTGTCATTAAATCTTCACCAAACAAATCGATCAAACGACGCAAAAACGTAGATTTACCGCAACCAGAGTCTCCGGCTACTCCAATCAGTACCACGCGTTCCGGCTTACTTGTCATAAATCTCCTCTAAAATACTAAAGTTGTGTCAATAATTTTTCACACAGCAGATTTTGAAGCCAGGAGTTTACCCCTTTGGTTTATCCTGCGTTCTTGCTACCTAGCACATCTATAAGACACCAAGCGGGTAGGCAACAAAGTAATTAAGTTGCTACTCGTCGGACTAGCCTGAATGTTGGTGCCGGTAAGTATTTAATCCTAGTGATATATTTGATTTTAACAGAAGGGGGGTATCCCATACAAGATTGCTGTCAAGAAGAATTAGCGTGGTTCCTCAATCATTTTTTGTTAATTTAGTTGTTAATTTAAAAATGGGGATCAGCACTGCTCATCAGCGTTGTATCTTTATCAGTCTGCTACTTGTAACTCTATAGAATCAAGACTATAAGGTATAATTTCTTATTGCCGCAAAATTGCCACAAATTTTCTAATGCTCCTAAAATTGTAATTCCTACTCGACAATACTTAATATATTCAAAGCAAAAATCTATCCAACGAATGAGGAAATAACTTGCATTACCCAAATTCTTGGCTGTAAATTTATGAATATGCTCATATAGAAGTGTTGACGTTATGGCAAAGTACTGATGCAAGGTTGACATATTTTTCACATCAAGTGAAACTAATTACAGTTGCTTAAATTATGATTGTCTATCTCATGATATTTGTCGCTGGAGTTGTCTTAGTTATGTAATTGTCCATAGATAGGTAATGAAGATAGCTAACAACATTCCAGAAGAGTAGTAGATTTGGAGAAGTAAAACCAATCGGAAGAAAACCTTCCTTTCTTGGCATTCTCCGATTTAAACCCCTGGAGTAAGCAAGCACAAGGGAAGCTTTTGGAGGTAAACTGAGCGGTAACTTCCACCGATCGAAGTAGCCCTCCAAGAATATCTACTATTGTGAGTTGTTCATAGGGTACTAAGGTAAAAGGCTATCTCCCTGATGGGGGTGGTAGTTAACGAAAAAAAGATTAAATTGATTCATTATTAACATTCTCCACAAGACTTATCCTTTACCTTAGAAGGTGAACAGGTGTGTTTTTTGCTATGCCTGCATGTCTTTGGTGAGTGTACTTAGCAAGGCATTAATTTAATGATGCCGTTTTTCCTTCAGGGCCAGTTTTGTGAAACGAAAATCCGGTAAACTAAAGCTGGCATGGGATGGGAATAGTTTTTTTTGAAAAACGGTTAAGTAAATTATCGGAGTGGTAGAACGAATGTACAATCAAGGTGCTGTTGAGGGTGCTGCCAACACAGAATTAGGTAGCCGCATCTTCCTTTATGAAGTAGTAGGTTTGCGTCAGAGTGAAGAAACCGATCAAACTAACTACCCAATTCGGAAAAGTGGCAGTGTGTTCATCAGAGTGCCTTACAACCGCATGAATCAAGAAATGCGACGTATCACTCGTCTAGGCGGCACAATTGTTAGCATCCAACCCGTAACTGCTCTAGAGCCAGTTAATGGTAAAGCCTCATTTGGGAGTGCTAATAGCGTTGTCAGCGAGTTAGCGACATCTGGGGAAAATGCTGACAGTGAAGGGAATGGTAAAGCCACACCTGTAAATGCTCATAGTGCTAAAGAGAACAAGGACAAGAAAGGCAACACCATGACTCAAGCGAAAGCCAAAAAAGACCACGGTGACGTTCCTGTTAACACTTACCGTCCCAATGCTCCGTTTATTGGCAAGGTAATATCTAATGAACCGCTAGTCAAAGAAAGTGGTATTGGTATTGTTCAACACCTTAAATTTGACATTTCCGCCGGGGATTTGAAGTATATAGAAGGTCAAAGTATTGGGATTATTCCACCAGGATTAGACAAGAACGGTAAGCCAGAAAAACTTAGACTCTATTCCATCGCCTCAACTCGTCATGGCGATGATGTGGATGATAAGACAGTATCATTA
>NZ_JADEXF010000445.1 GCF_015207245.1 Nostoc cf. edaphicum LEGE 07299 | reverse complement strand
TTGCTACTCTACGCATCTTTTGCAGTTTGTCAATGTCAAGTGCAAGCTTCTTAATTGTTGTTTCAGCAACAGCTTTTTTACTTGGATTATCTGTCGGTTGAATTTCACCAGAAGCAGGATATTTAAAAAAATCAGCACAGTTTATTTCCAAAGGTGAAACCATCAAATTTTCATCGTACCAATACTTTTTCTTATGTCCGCAATGCACTGGAACAGTAGGAGGTTCTTCACTCTCTCCTTGACATGAAGCAATGAGATTTGTGTACTCCAGTGCCAGATTTGGATAAGTACTACGAGGTTTGAGGTGTTCTATATGGCTAGTTTCTTTGGTGATACGCATTCCACAATAGCAACAGATATATCCCTGTTCCTTCAGTAAAGCATCATGTACAACAGGTTTTTCTGGTGTTTGAAAATTATCATCCCAATTAGGTTTCCAATCATCATTTTCCAGAGCCTTCCAATTGGTAAATTTTTCTGGTTCCTGGCTCTTTTTGATGTACTTCATCGGTTGAGAATTTCCTTCCGCCGAATGAGTACATCCGCTTTAACAAACTCTGGCTCATCTGCTCCAATTTCAATAGCCAATTGTTGACGTAATTGCCTAGCACCTTCAATATTTCCAGCATCAATTAGTCGAAAAAGTTCTAAAAGACTTTCCTTAATTTCCTTGGGACGTTCTGGAACACCCATGAGGTCTTCTAATATACGATTGCTATCTCTCCCAAAGGAACTTTCTGGTTTTTTAGCAACAACACCTTCATCTGTTTTTTCTAGAATAAAAATTCCTTCTGGCTTGACTTGGCTAATTACTTGAGGCGAATGAGTAGTGACGATAAATTGACAATTAGGGAATGTTCTTGTCAAAGCAGGAATAATTTCTCGTTGCCATTTGGGGTGTAGGTGGAGTTCAATTTCATCAATTAAAACAACACCACTACCTTGGAGTGGATCTGGTAAACTAGGGTTAGCGATCGCTAATCGTCTTGCTAAATCTCCCACCATTGCCAACAAGCATTTCTCCCCATCAGATAGCTGATTAACGATCAGTTTTTCACTTCTTTTTCTAACAGTCATTCGCAGAGGTGAACGCTCAACCCGTAAATTCGAGAATTCTGGTATTAATGAAGATATAGCTTGTCTGACTGCTTCTAATTGTTTGTCTCGATAATCAGGATTATCTCTTCGTCTTTCGTTCTCTAAGTCTTCTCGATTTCTAAACCATTCAAAAAATGTTTTGAAGTCTATTCTTCCTCCTGTAAGTGCCTGATTATATGCATCCACTTGCTTAAATGAACTTACCTCTGAAATCTCTAAAGGCATGTCAATAACAGCACGATTAACAGGGTAGTAGATTACTAAAGGAATGTTGGCTTCAAAACCATTTTCTAATTGATCACGCAGAGCATCAACTACAGCTTGTAAACCTTTTGTGTATTGAAGACTAGAAAGAGTAGCAGGGTTATCATTATCCATACTAACAGGATCAGAAATTTCAGGATCAATAGTTGTAAATATAGAGTTTAATATTGGTTGCAATTTCTGATATTCACTATTTGATATTTGTTGCATCTGAAACTTTTCCTTGAGCAAAAGGCTAAACTGAAAAAGCTCTCTATGTCTTGTCAGAGATTCTTGAATATCACCTGAACTAATTTTAGTTATATTTAAAACTATCTCCTGCGAATCTATTAAAAATGTAATTTCATTATGTGTTTCCTCACAGCCATTACTAATGTCTTTATTATTAAAAAAACGTATGGAATCCGAAGAACTTTGAATATATGCTGTAAACTGTGATAAAAAAATAGCTAGACAATCAAGAATGCTCGATTTCCCAACGCCGTTAATACCAATTAGTGCCGTTGGCCCCGTTTCATCAAACTCCAGGGTCAAATCGCCGATTCCACGGAAGGATTGCATTTTCAGGCGCTTGACTTTCATAGTTTTAACAACGCTGAACGTAATTTACTACGGCTAACAAATCGAAAAATAAAACAGCTAATCAAAAGCAGACTTTACGTAATAAATTGTTATAGGTGTAATTTTTTCGACAAGATTATTAATCACCCCTCGTTCATATTCAGTCCAAACTCTGGGATGACCAAAAATGCATGGTTGTAAAATTCCCCAGAGTTTCCCATCCTGGCGGATATGGGCATGAATAAGGGCGCGATGTCCAAAATACTTCTGTTCAAACTCCCGATTTAACACTTGAGGTTCAGCAGTTTCTACATCTTCGACAAAGATTGAAGGTTTAGCATGTAATGCAGCCGCAAACATCGGATCTTCATCTACTAAAGTTGGGGGTTGTGCTGCCCAGTCTTCATTGTAAACAGTAGGTACATCTGGAGTGCGAATCCAACAAAAGGCGACTCTACCAAGGTCATTTTGTGGATTATGCAGGTATAGAAAACATCTATCAGACTGTAGAAAATCGCCTATAGCTGGTAACAGTGCAGAAAATAGAGTCTCTGGTGTTTGAGATGATTCTATAATATTGTTGAGTGCAGAAGGAAGTTCTTGCTGAGTCATATAACTAAGCTGATTTTAATTGAATAATACCTTTATCAAAAACGCGATTATCAGTAGCGATCGCACTTACTTCTATTCTATCTGGATACACCTCATACGCCGCAAAACTAAGCTTCTCAGCAGAATACTCTGTCCATTCTGAACGCCCTATAGGACGAGTGCCTGCACCTGCACCAGTAACTAGATAAGTCGTTCCATTAATAGCACGAGTGCGTTCATAAGTATGGTCGTGACCATTTATGTAGAGTTGAACGCCGTATTTTTGAAACAGAGGAGTGAAGATTTTAATAAAACTTTGATTGACTCCGTAGTGACCGGATGAATAAATTGGATGATGTCCAAATACGACTTTCCAAAGAGCTTTACTAAGACTTAATTCTTTTTCTAACCAAGTTAGCTGATTCTTCCAATCAGCATTACCGTTCGTATCTAAAGCAAAAAATTGCACTTGATTACGTTTAAATGTATAGTAACGTCTTCCCTTCATATTAAAGCCAGCATACTTGACTTGTGGATCACCATTTTCAGTACGAATATCGTGATTACCTAAACAAGCCTGAAATTTCACACCTTGCTTGAGTAAAAATTGATAGGGACGCTCAAAAACTGCATTAATTTTTTCGATTTCGCCGTTGTTGTAAATGTTATCTCCAGCTAAAACAACTAAATCATAAGGATTTTGCCTGTGATAAAAATTCATTGCCCCAGCTACAGCATACTGTCCTTTAGCGCCAGTTCCTGTATCAGCCACAGACACAAAACGTAATAACAAGTCTTTTTTAGCCGGGTTGGCGGCTATAGCTGTTGTTGAATCGCTAATATCAACACTTTGATGATTTTCATGAGCTAACATCCAGCTTAAAAATCCTGTACCAATGGCGCTGACGCTACTTAAAAATAAAAATTGACGGCGTTTCAGTTTCATAATTCACCAAATTTAATAAATAGTCAGTTTAGCGGAAACAATGAGCAATGAAGTGATACATTAATGCAAAAGAAGGCAGCACCAGTAATAATGTACGTTGTTTGTCTTTGATTCACGGCTTTTGGTGAAAGTTCCATGTCACAAGACAATCAGTCAAAACCTACGGATGAGCAGATAACTCAACCTCCTCAAAAACCTTACCAGAGAGTTCAGCCATTTTGGAAGGCTAAAATTATCCAACTTCTCCAAGGGACGATTGGGGTTTTAGAAGTAACGGTGGAGAAACTGGAGACAGCACCCACACCTGGTTCTGAGGAAAAACCTGGTTTTTTTCAGCAGCTTCTGTTGAGGTGGGGTGGACTTTTAAGGACAATCCGCTTGTTTTTACCATCAAATTTGTCAACAAAGTTATCAGATACAGCTTTGACGGGAATTGTGACTGGAATTGCTGTAATTCTCGTTTGGACAACTACGACTATCTTTACTGGGAAACCTACGGAAATAGCAACTGTTCCCCCAGTTGAAGAGGTTCCCATACCAACACCAACGATAACTACTCCACCGGAGTCAGTTGCACCAGAACCACAGCCGCCACAGCCACCAGAGGAAGTTACGCCACCGCCAGAAGTACAAATTACACCAACGCCGGAACCAGAACCAGAACCAATTCCTACGCCAACGCCAATCCCAACACCAACGCCAACGCCAACGCCAACGCCAACACCTATCATAGAATTGACACCCGAACAAGCTTTGATTGCGGCTATTGAAAATCAGGTAGCTGAAATTAGCGATCGCATTGCCTCTGGTCTGATAAAGTCAATTCAAGCCAACTTCCGTACAAGTAACTTGACTGTCAAAATTAGTAATGATTGGTACACTCTCAATGAATCTCAGCAAGACAAACTAGCTGCGGAGATATTACAACGCTCTCAAGAACTTGATTTTACTCATTTAGAAATTATTGATTCCCAAAATACGCTGATAGCTCGTAACCCGGTTGTTGGGACTGAGATAGTAATTTTTAAACGGCAAACAGCAAGTTAAAATAA
>NZ_JADEXF010000444.1 GCF_015207245.1 Nostoc cf. edaphicum LEGE 07299 | reverse complement strand
CTCTAAAGAAGTTTACGAAATAATAAAACAAATATATGCCCAGCAATTCAATCTGGAAGTGATGCCTAGCTTGGGTTTTGAAAATACTTTTGCAATGATTATTCGGGGTGAAGATGCCAAACGCAACAATATTCAAACTCTCTCCCAAGCTACTCAATATACACCGCAGTGGCGTGGCGGTTTCGGTTACGAATTTTTAGAACGGGAAGATGGTTTTCCAGGATTAGCTAAAACTTACGATTTACGTTTTGCTAAACCACCCCAAATTATGGACTTGGGTTTAATATATCGTGCTTTGATTCAAAAACAGGTGGATATGGTGGCGGGGAATTCCACTGATGGGCAGATTTCTCGCTTGGGTTTAGTTGTACTCAAGGATGATAAACACTATTTTCCACCTTACGAAACTGTGCCAATTGTTCGACAAGAAATATTAAAAAAATATCCCGAATTAAGAACAGCGATCGCTTCCCTCGCTGGAAAGATTTCAGCAGATGAAATGCGACAGTTAAACTATTTAGTTGAAGGAGAATTACGTGATATTAAAGATGTTGTCCAGGAGTTTCGCAAATCAAAGGGATTAAAATAATTCGTAATTAAGGGTTAGCGTAATGCAGCCTACTAAGCTATCAAGTTTAAATTGTTCGTAGTAAGGACTTTAGTCCTTATCTTTTAAGCACTAAAGTGCTTACTACAAACCCTCAAAACTAGGTTAGACATTGTACTACTGTTGTCCATGCAAAAAATTCTTTAACCACCTAATGACTTCACTTGTTGTTTGCTCATTGGCCATTTGGAGACATTGCTGCACAATTTCTCTGACGTTAGGAAAGTAGCTGCTTTCTGTAAGCACATAACTTTCTCCCTGCAATCGATAAATTAATAACCGATTACTCTTTAATATCCAAACTTCTGGCACTCGATAAGGCAAGAAATCATTAATATCGGTGTAGCTTGTGACATCTATTTCAATTGCTAAATCTGGTGGTGGATCTGACTCCCAATCAATTCTTTTTTTGCCTACTACTGCTCTGCAATTTTCAATGTAAAAGCAAAAGTCTGGCTCAATACCACTAATTTCTGGCAAGCTCATAGTGATAGGCGTAAATGATTCGTACGCGCGGTTTAAATGATCCAGCAAAACCTTAGCAATATCTGCCAACAAACTAGCATCTCTTCCATGCTCTGGTAGCGGTGCCATTAGCAAAATCTCTCCAGGACGATATTTAATGCGAGGTGAGGAGCGATCGCCTAGTTGCTGACTCAATACTTGATAGTCTTTCCAATCTCCCAAAAGCTTCAACACCGCGCCAGGTGGTAACTCGATTCTTTCTGGTGTAATTACGGTATCCATAATTAGCTCACATTTTAGATATTGGCGATCGCATTACATGGAGGATAAGCGATCGCAGGATTCATGAATTCAATGAATAGAACGATTAAACAACCACAAAATTGTTGTTCGTTAGTGACAACCCAGCAGATAATCCGGCAAATTGTACCTGAGTAAATGCGCCTGCACTACCATCTAGGTCAAAGAATAATGCACCTGTAGTGGAGTTATAAATAAATCGCTGGGTGCTAGTGGTTGCAGATTCTCCAAGTGTAAACTGGCTTGTCTCAAGTACACCTGCTGATAAGCCACCAAAACCAGCAGCCGACACCTGAATTAGTTCATTAGTGGCATCGAAGTCACGTATCAGATCAAGACCTTCATTGAAGACAGTATCCAAAACAAAGGTATCAATACCACCTTCCCCATAGAGACTATTATTACCATAGCCACCTGTGAGGGTATCATCACCATTGCCACCTTTAAGGGTGTTATTATTACCTGAGGAATAAGAGGCTATCAGGGAATCATTACCATCGCCCCCATCTAATAAATAATTGCCTGTTGAGGTGCCAACTTCCAATGTATCGTTACCAACACCACCGTTGAGGGTGTTCTCACCAGAGACGTCATAAAAGGCAGAGGCATAGAGAAAATCATCACCATCGCCCCCATCTAATAGATTATCGTCTGCTGAATCGTAAACCCTCAATGTATCGTTACCAGCACCACCGTTGAGGGTGTTATCGCCAGATGTGGTATCCCTAACAAAATTTCCGAATTCGTCGTAAATGTTACTAAAAGCCTGTAAAGAATCATTGCCATTGCCTCCATTGAGTAGGTGATTCCCTGTTGAAAAACTAATATCCAAGAAATCTTCACCAGCGCCGCCATCTACTGTATCGTTACCATTGCCTGAGCGGAGTGTATCATTACCATTGCTTCCCACAAGATAATCATCGTAGTCTGTACCTGTGATATTTAATTGTTCGATATTCTTGTAGCTAAACACTGTTGTGTCCGCCGTCGAAGAAATTACTGTAATGTTGGTAGTAGGATTGAAAGTCGAAGTAATTCCTGTGGTAGCACTGCTATAACTGAAAGACAAGGTGTCGTTACCTGTTCCCCCATCTACTGTTTGAGTCACTAACGTAGATAGGGAGTCGAAATTAAAAGAATCATCACCATTCCCGCCATTGAGGGTGTTATTGCCGATGCCATCATTGAGAGTATCATTGCCATCGCCACCGTTGAGAGTATCATTGCCATCGCCACCCCTCAAAATATCATTGCCACTTAAGCCTTCAATAATGTCATCACCCCCTTGACCATTGATGACATCATTTGAATTATCAAATCCACTAACATTGTTGTCGAGGTCGTTTAGGAAGGTGACTGTGTTTCTTCTAAAGACAGTGTTTTGCGTGTAGTTGGCATCGAAGACATCAAAGCTGTCGGTGATGGTAGTTTGCCCATAAAACAGAATATTGCCCAAATCTACAGTGGCTCCAGTAGATTTGCTGAGGTTATCCAGGTTGGACAGGGTAAAGTTTTCCAGGATGAATCTGGTATCACCATATCCTTGAAAGCTGATTGACAAACTTGTGCCATTCTGGGTGAGAAGTAAATTGTCGGCAGTGAAGCCACTATTGTCCTGGAATATCAGAGTGTCCACTTCGGCTATGACTGCTGCTGTGGGGTTTGTTCCTTTACCTACTCCAGTAAAATCGGCGATTGTATGAGTGCCAGTATTAATCGTGTCGGTGATTCTGCCACTATTAGTCGTGTCGTTGCTTAAGCCTTTGTAAACAAATTTATCCTTACCACCGCCGCCTGTGAGGCTATCCTTACCACCACCGCCTGTGAGGCTATCATCGCCATTACCACCGTTGAGGGTGTTATTACCACTGGCACCAGAGGCTGTTAGAGTATCATTGCCATCGCCCGCAGAGAGAAGGTTTTTGCCAGATGACCGAGAGTCGTAGTAGGAGTCAAAATATTGGTAAATATAGCCAGAGATGTCTAGAAAATCATTGCCATCGCCTCCAAAAAGCAGGTTATTGCCTGATGAACCACTAGCGCTCAAGGTATCATCACCAGCACCACCGTTGAGGGTGTTATCGCCATCTGAGCGAGAGTCTTCGCTTGTGTACTGCTCACTACTTGTACTCCCAGAGATGGAGAGAGAATCATTGCCATCGCCCCCATCTAAAAGGTTATCCCCGAATGAACCGCTAGCATCCAAAGAGTCGTCACCAACACCACCGTTGAGGGTATTATTGCCTAAAGAGCGATCGTCGACGTTTCCGCCGTAATAGGTGAAGTAATTGTACCTGCCAAAGGCTGTCAGAGAATCATTGCCATCGCCACCATTAAGCAGATTATTGCTTGAAGGGAAGTCAGCATCCAAAGAGTCGTCACCAACACCACCGTTGAGAGTATTATTGCCTGCACCACCTCTCAAAAGGTCATTGCCACTTAAGCCTTCAATAATGTCATTGCCCCCTTGACCATTAATGACATCATTTGAATTGTCAAATCCACTAACATTGTTGTCTAGGTCGTTTAGGAAGGTGACTGTGTTTTTTTTAAAGACAGTGCTTTGGGTGGAGTTAGCATTGAAGACATCAAAGCTGTCGGTGATGGTAGTTTGCCCATAAAACAGAATATTGCCCAAATCTACAGTGGCTCCACTGGATTTGCTGAGGTTATCCAGGGTTTCTAGGGCAAAGTTTTCCAAAATGATTTTGGTAAAGGTAGACCCTTGAAAGTTGATCTCCAGGTTGTTACCATTCTGGGTAAGGATCAAGTTTTGGGCAGTGAAGCCACTATTGTTCTGGAAATTTAGGGTATCAACTTCAGCAATGACTGCTGCTGTGGGGTTTGTTCCTTTGTCTACTCCACTGAAATCAGTTATTAAGCTGAGATAGAAATTTACTCCAGGGTTGAAAACAAATATATCCTTGCCACCGCCACCAGTTACGGTGGTTAAGGTATCCATGAAAACTTCATCAGAAACGCCCTTTAGAGTATCGTTACCGTTGGTTCCAATGGTAATTGCCATAAGTTTTTTTACCTGAATTGATTTTTGGAGTAACTTTAGTTGTCAATAATCGAGTTAGTGCTGTTTGATGGCACAAATAATGTGCCAAAAGTTGAAGCTTTCGACATACTTTATTC
>NZ_JADEXF010000443.1 GCF_015207245.1 Nostoc cf. edaphicum LEGE 07299 | reverse complement strand
CTACAGTCACGAAGTAACGCAAGTGTCGAAGTTCCATTGTCAATTAATACTTTTTAAGTCTTAGTCTAAGACAAAAATCATATTGGACATATTTATTCAGGTTGCTTAATGTGGAAAGTAAGTTACAGAATTGCAGTTGCGCTTTTGTATTAAAGAAAACAAATGAACTCAGACAAAAATCGTGTCGCTCCTAAAGTTTGGTTGATTACAGGATGTTCAACAGGGTTCGGACGGGCCCTAGCAGAAGCGGTATTGAAGAAGGGCGACGAAGTGCTAGCTACTGCTCGCCAACCAGAGCAACTTCGCGCTTTGATTGAACACTATCCAGAAACCGCAAAGGCTGTACGTTTGGATGTAACACTGCCCCAAGACATACAAGCAGCAGTTGATACCGCGATCGCTACATTTGGTCGAATTGATGTGCTGGTCAACAATGCTGGACATGGACTCATTGCCGCACTCGAAGAAGTCAGTGATGTTGATATTCACCGATTTTTTGAAACCAACTTCTTTGGGGCGCTCCGTCTGATGCGAACGGTCTTGCCTGTGATGCGTCAGCAAGGCAGCGGTCACATTGTCAATATGTCATCCACAGCAGGATTAGTGGGATTTGGTGGAAGCAGCCTCTACTGTGGCGCTAAATTTGCTCTGGAAGGTACGTCTGAAGCCTTGGCTAAGGAGGTTGAATCCTTTGGAGTTAAGGTCACTTTAATTGAACCTGGAGCATTTCGCACAGATTTTAACGGACGCTCTCTGGCAGCAGCAGAACTTTCCATTGATGCCTATGCGACCGTGAGCGGTGCTTCATTGCAGTGGTTCAAACAGATGGATGGTAAGCAACCTGGCAATCCAGCGAAAGCGGCGCAAGCCATCATTCAAGCTGTGGAAAGTCCTCATCCACCAATGCGACTGGCATTAGGCACCGATGCTATGAGCCTGATTCAGGAAAAACTGTCAGGGGTCAAAACGGATTTGGATGCTTGGCAGCAGGTTACTGTAAGTACGGATTATGTAGATAAGGAACAGTGAGGTAATCGTTGGGTAGCCAACCTCTGAGCGAGTTATTAAACGGTGCATACGCCCATTAATCGGTAGAAATAATAGTTATGCCGCTGAATCCTGAGTGAGGGCAGTAGCTAGAAGTAATTCGTGAGCGTTCGGCAATCAGGCGATATCTGTTTTGTAGTATTGTGTAGTATAGTCAGTGAAGTTCACAGATTATCGATGCCTATGAGTCAGCAAACCTTTCTGAAAGTGCCTTTTGTTTGGGAAGAGCCGAAACCGTTGATTGAAATTTCGCCTCGGTTGACCTTTGAGCCAGTCAAAGCGTTGCAAGACGATCGATTCATTTCAGCTGTTGCACGGGTAATGGCTGAATCAGTTGATGCCAGCGACCAACAAAGAGCGGCAGAACCTGATTTTCATGCAGCGGTTGAGATGTTTTTGAATTCAGCAAGCGAAGACTTCTTGTATCAAGATGAATGGTGGCAGTTTGGAATAAACGAAGCAGGGGAGATTGTAGGGTTTGTACTTCCGGTCATCTTTGCAGGATGTGCCAAAGCGGATTTAGAGGAAGGAACAATCTACTATATGGGAGTTGTGCCAGAGTATCGAGGGCTTGGTTTTGGGAACGATCTGCTGTCTAGGGGAACACGAATATTACAAGAGGTCGGAGTCTGGCAAGTATTTTGCGATACGGCCGTTGATAATGTGCGGATGATCTCTGCGTTCAAGCAGGTTGGTTATCGGCAGTACAGTGAACCTTGGGAACGCCCAATTTAATTGATGCAAGTTTGCGCGGCATAACAACGCCCATGAACCCGACCGTATCAAGGTTATTGGTACCCTGCCATAGCTTAGATGACTATGGCAGAGTTTTATTCTAGATTTTGATTGATCAACTTTGGGAATTTTTACTATTAGTGAAAAGCTGACTATCAGCAAGTTGATAGCCAGTGCCATTGAAACAAAAATTCAATTGGCGTAGCTGCTCTTGCTCGGTTTGCAGTACCTTAATGCACGGTAATGCCTGACCTCGGTTCTCTCCCACTGACAACAAATGCTTACCTGGTGGCAGATTGGAATTCAAGTAACTCAAGAATACCTGAGTAATTGGTTTGTCCTTTCTGAGCCAGTAACCAGTATACAGACATCCCAAAGCACCACAGACATCAGGCGTATTCAAGTTGAAAACTGCGAATCTACCGTCTTTTCCTTCCACACTCCAAGCCAGTATATTTTTAGCAGATACTTTGGCATTTAACTCTGTATTTTCTACAATCACCTGTTCAATTACTGAAGCAGGCACAACATTAGCAGCTTTGTTCCAAGTAACGGTTGCCGCATTTAAGCTACAGCCCCCTAAGCTCATGAGAATCGACAGCAACAAAAAGATGCCCAAACCAATGCGAAACCAATGAACCCAGTAGCGTACCCTCATAGTCGGTGCTGGTAATTGATATGCAGTTGTCTTCAGTGGTTGAGACTGACTAGGGGAGGCGAAGTCAGAATAAACTCCCTTTCCTTCCCCTGTTTGCCCAAGGTCTATTTTTGAATGCAACTCAGGATCAAATATTTCTTTTATCTCATGGGGTGAAGTAATAAAAGTTTTAGATAAATCTGCCATACTCTACCTCCCATTTTCAGTATTTTTAGCAGTGCTGATGTAGCTATAATTTACATTTGGAGAACAGGTCAGCGTTCCATTATCGGTATTACTGTTGCGATAACTAGCTAAAGCGGTTTTGCCGTAATCTTTGAGACTGAGGCGACCGAGGGCATCTGAGCCATTTCCATCAACTTTGCTGTAATCACCACCAAAATGCTTTTGAGCCACTCGTTCAATTAGGCGTTCGCCCGTAAATGGCTGTCCTGTAGCCGGATCGATTTGCTCTTGTGTCACTTGAATTTTGTTAGCCATATCAGCCATAAATGCCCTATCTTGGTCAGCTGGAGGAAAAAACTTAAATAGTTCAGCCTCTGTTGGTTGATGTCCTTGCTCCACTTGACTCAGGAACTCTTGACCTCCAGGCTTTAGAGCAATTAACTGCACTGCGTAGGGGTTATAACTCATGAACTGGTAGCGACCGAGAGCGCGACCACAATTTAAACCCCCATCCGCACAGGTATGTATGCCAACTGCTTTGTAATCTCCGCTACCAGCGCTCTCAATTTCCGCAATTGCATTTGAGAGCGATCGCAAATCAATACCAGAGAGTGATTGATCTGTTATCGACCGACTAGCATTACTAAACGTGCATGGATTAATCTTCTCTCTTACTCCAGTACCGTTGGTAGTGCTAGCTTTAGGCTCTCTTGTCGCTCCAGTTGGTAAAGACGTAGTATTTGTCCTCTGTTCACTCAAATTGCCTACAAATATCAGGGAGTTAACCTTGTAGCTAAAAAAAGGAACAGGCCCGATAAAATAAGGTGTACAACCCATTCGCCAAGCACAGAACCGAAAGAACAACGCCGTATCTACCGTATCAGTAGTTTCATCCGGCTCCATTATCACCACCTTAAAAGCTTTACCAAACGGTAGCCTTCCTGTTGGTTCCCGACCGTTATTCGCTGCTTTCAGGATACCCCGCCCACCCTCGACTTCTTGGTATTTACCGGAAATCCACTGTTTACCTTCTAACTTACTGCGATCGCTACGACCTGTATTCTCCAAATCGTCCAATTCTAAATAAGCGCAGTCTTTTTCAGTACAAGGCACAGAAAACCCTTGCACGTCTGAACCAGAAATCGTATTGTTACGGCGGTTTTCTGCTGGCCCATAAACTACATCAATCCGCATTACCAAGCTACCAATTTCAGTGATGGGATTAGGCATTAATCCTAAAGGTACTTGTCCCAAACCAGGAATATCCGAAACATTGCTATTCATCCAACCTGTAAATTGTTGTAGCTGTACTGCATCTAAGTTAGGAATTGAAGAAATAGAAAACTCTGACAAATTGATTTCTCCCAGCTTCATTTGCCCAACTTCATACTGTGTTAGTACCTGAGCTAGTGTTAAATTAGATGCGGCAATTAAGTGAGATTTTAGTAAGGTTGCAACAGGTGTAATATTGTTTACTTGTGTCTTAGCTAATTCTGGAACAACCTGAGCTAAATGGCTCAATGTCTGCTCCCCAATCAGAGGAAATTCACTCAAGGCAATTTTGTTTGAATCTATACTGTTAATGTCTGTGTTCGCCTCTGGTTGTGTGGGGAGAGCGATCGCCTGGATCGCCTGCAAAGAAAACTCCTCTGCCTGCAATACTTCACTGATATCTCCTAACTTCAAATATTGGTCAGGAGTCATACCCACATTCCAAGTGCGACTCAGGTCATAACCTAGTGTTTGACTGTAGGGACTGCCATCAATTGCACCGGATTGACTGATACCTGGTAGCTGGGCCAGAGAAATGCGGCTCCAGTCTGGGAGCAAAACTTTAGTAGCAGGTAGTCGAGACTGAGGATTTGCAACTTCTACAATTCGAGTCGGTAAATTGCCATCACCAATTGTAT
>NZ_JADEXF010000442.1 GCF_015207245.1 Nostoc cf. edaphicum LEGE 07299 | reverse complement strand
GCCCTTATGTGGATTTAAGGAGATATAAAACCGCTGTATCATTAATTACTTCTCAAGTTTCATCTCAAGTCTAAAGTTAAGAAATTTTTAATCATTGACATTTACTAATTTTATATTCTCAATCATTAAACTATTCCAGTAATTTTACTTAATTTGGCTCTGGAATAATTTCTTGAAATTAAAAATATTTTTTTAATATTTTGCCCATTAATTCAATTAATTAAAATTTCTTCCAAGCAATAACTAAGTTATTAGTAATTATTTAAAATATTTTTGACTGGGGAATTTGACTATTCCCCGTTTAATTGCTGACTTTATGTTGAATGTAACTCTTTTGATTAAATTATTCGTAAATTACTGTTAAAGATAATAAATTACGAATTTCTTCACGCACACTCATGAGAGTTTTACCGAGATGGTTTTGACCACTTTTATTAGCACCACAACCCCAAAAAGAATCGGTTGGGGAGTTTTCAACCAAAATTTCATCACCTGTCTTCAGGAGAACTTCTCTGATATCAGTATGAGTGAGAAACTTTTTGAGTACAGCTTCTCGCATAATTTGAGTTTTCACCAAATCCCAGTCTCGACGGAGTTGGCGAGTGCCACTTCTTCCCAAAGTGGCAGCTTCTTCTGGGGTGGCGGCAGCATGGATGAGAGGTATAATTGCCGCATCCCTGCTGCCTACAAACTTTTGCGCTTGATAATAATGCTCAACCGTTGGCCAGTAAGCACCGTCGATGTGGATTCCGTGGGGAGAAAAGTTAGAAAAACAGCCATAAGGCTGCCAAACCTTATAAAAGTAAATGGTCATTTGAAAATTGCTCTTTTATATATCAATTTCACTCTAGCTGAGTAGCTAAAGCCTTAACAAACTCTCTAGACGTAAACTGAAACATAAACTGTAAAACTTTAGATATCTGGTTTAAATATGCGTTATCCAGAACCCTTGTAGAGACGTAGCACTGCTATATCTCTACAATTTTTCTACTAAATATCTCTTGAGTAGAGTAAGTAAAAGGGGTAAGCTTTTTTAGAATCGTATGAGATGGGTTACTTTGATGTTCGTCGATTAACTAGGGTAGCGCTAGCTTGGTCAACAGGCATTAGCACAACTTCATTAATATTGACATGGGGCGATCGCGTCACACAGAAAAATATCACATCAGCCACATCATCGGCTGTTAGGGGTGTAACTCCCTGGTAGACTTTGTTGGCGCGTTCAGTATTTCCGTGAAAGCGTACCTCGCTAAATTCCGTTTCTACCATACCAGGGTCAACGGAAGTTACACGTACTTGTGTTCCTAATAGGTCTTGTTTTAAACCTTCAGAAATTGCTCTGACAGCAGCTTTGGTAGCACAGTAGACATTACCACCGGGATAGGTTTGATGTCCGGCGATGGAACCTAAATTTACCACATGACCGCGATCGCGACTTACCATTCCCGGAACGACATAGCGGGAGACGTAAAGTAAACCCTTAACATTAGTATCAATCATGTCTTCCCAGTCTTGAAAGCTGCCTTCGTGCAACTTGTCTAAACCGCGACTCAAGCCAGCATTATTAATGAGAATGTCGATATCAGACCAGGCAGAGGGTAAAGTCGCAATGGCAGATTCAACAGCATGGCGATCGCGCACATCTAATTGTAGTAAATGAATTTCAGTACTAAAATCTTTACTTAGAGTATCTGCTAGCTGCTGCAAACGTTCTAACCGTCGTGCTGCTAAAATCAGTTTTGCACCCGCACCAGCAAAGATTTTTGCACAGGCAGTACCAATACCACTACTTGCACCAGTGATCAAAATAATTTGATTTTGTAGGGAAATCATTAGGATAGTTAGGAGTGAGGAGTTAACAGTTATGAATTATGAATTAGCACAAGTTTCATCGTTCATAATTTATCATCAGTCGGTCATAACTCCTAACTCCTAACTCCTAACTACTTCTTCACTACTTGCAAACGCTGAGTTACCATAGTCATTCCATTACCCCGCAGGATGACCGCAGAAACCCATTGGCTACCTGGGGTAGATGGTGCTTGTCCAACTTTAAACAGTCCGCCAGATGTTAATAATTGCAAATCCACGGGTGTAGGGTTAAGAAATTTATCTGGTTTGATGGGTTCTTCTAGCGCCGTTCCTAGTAGAAAATCATCACCAAGTGGCTCTTGGACGATCGCATCAAAATTATACTTCTGACCAACTTGCACCTGCTGTGGTAATTTAAAATCAATTTGGGGTGGTTTGCTACCAGAGGTAAGCAAGGTGCGTTCTGACAAAATGTCTTGGCGGACTATTTTTCCGCCTTCAATACGCTGACGCGATTTAATCGTCGCATTGAGAGCCAACTTATTAGTGTTACCAGAGGGTAAGCCAGTTATCTTTGTTTCTGTTTCAGCAATAATCCCATTGGCTTCAGGTTTTGAAGATAGCAGTTTCGTGCTGTATTGCAATTTCGGATATCGTTGCCAAAGTGAAGTCAAAGACTTTTCCAGGGTTTGGAGGTTTAATCCATCGCCATGAGTGAAATTGGGGCTGTAAAATTGCAACACTCCTCTGACATCGCCTCGGCTAGCAGCGCTATCAACTTGTGTCAACAGGTTTTTCAGATCGGCTGGTGCATTTTGGGGTGTTGTGGCTTGGGATAATTGCTGTGGTGTCGCAGCCTCAGTACGTTGCCAACCAGTTGTTAAACCAATAGTCAGTAGGAGCGAAACCAGCCAGATATTTGCTGGAAATTTGAGTTGTCGTCTCACTAAGGCGGTAATAATGTTAGTCATTGGTAAGAATTTACTGATTTGATTAGAGAAAGTAAGCAAATTGTTTTATCTTAGTTAAGCTAGACGCTAAACGGTAGAGGTTTGATGGCAAACGCACCGATACGATTATTAATAGCTGCCAGTGGGACTGGTGGACATTTGTTTCCAGCGATCGCCCTGGCGCAAAAACTTCCAGACTATCAAATAGAATGGCTGGGAGTACCCGATCGGCTAGAAACTCAACTTGTCCCCAAACACTATCCCTTGAATACTATTGCAGTTGAAGGGTTTCAGCAAGGGTTTGGAGTTTCCTCGATTCGCATTTTGGGTAAACTCGCCCTTTCGATTCTAGAAGTCAGACGAATTCTCAAACAGGGACATTTTCAAGGGGTGTTTACCACAGGGGGTTATATTGCCGGGCCAGCCGTCATTGCAGCGCGTTCCCTCGGTTTACCCGTGATTTTCCACGAATCTAACGCCTTACCAGGTAAAGTAACTCGCTTTTTTGGCCCTTGGTGTAGTGCGGTAGCCTTGGGATTTGAAGTAGCTGCTAAGTATTTACCTCGTGCCAAAAATGTCTATGTTGGTACTCCTGTAAGAGAGCAATTTCTTGATGGGGCAATTAATGCACCACTGGATTTAGCTATTCCTGATGGTGTGCCTTTAATTGTTGTTTTTGGCGGTAGCCAGGGTGCAGTTGCAGTAAATAAGTTGGTGCGCGAATCTGCAAAAGCTTGGTTTGATGCTGGTATTTATGTAGTACATTTAACTGGCGATCGCGATTCCGAAGCAGATAGTCTCAAACATCCACAGTACATAGCCTTACCTTTTTACAATAATATGGCAGCGTTGTTGCAACGAGCAACTCTTGCTATTAGTCGTTCTGGCGCAGGTAGCTTAACAGAATTGGCAGTGTGTGGAACGCCAGCGATTTTGATTCCTTACCCCTTTGCCGCAGAAGACCATCAATCTTACAATGCAGACGTATTTACTTCATCGGGTGCAGCGTTAACGTTGAAGCAATCTGAGTTGACGACTGAAGTATTGCAAAATAATGTGTTGAATTTATTGCAGTCACCACAAGATTTAGCAAAGATGGGGGAAAAAGCTTATGCGATCGCAGTTCCTGATAGTGCCGACAAGTTGGCGCAGTTAGTGCGTGAGGTGATAGAAAAATAACTTTGATTATTTAATATTAAAGAATATGTTATTTAGCAAAAAATTCCGCTTTACAGTAGGTTGTGCTGCCTTATTACTTGTCAGTTTAGCAAGTAGTTATCTATATACCGACTCAAAAACTAAACAACTAACTCCACAAAATCAGTCATTTACTCAAGAAGAAAATTCTGCCCTACTTCAATCACAGATTTCTCTGACCTCAAATCAAGCTGCCGAACAACTTAACACAAGATTTCAAAATGCTTTTTCATCTCGACAGAATTTGTTAGCAGCATCTGCACCCTATCCAATTGTTGATGAGTTCAAAAAATATAAATTTAACATTAATGGCAGCCAAATTGCTACTCCAGGAAAACTACCAAATAGTAAGGTTAAATTCAATCAAGGAGATTTATTAACTGTTCTCGTTAATACTAAAAAATATTTTCAAGATTATGCTTCAAAAGACCCAGATATTATGCGTACAGGAGTGCTTGCTACTCAGGGAGTTACTGTACCAGATGTCCTCAAAACTTTGGATTTCATGATTGCTGTTTTGAAGGAGGATATTGCTAATAATCGGGCTACTCGTTTACAAG
>NZ_JADEXF010000441.1 GCF_015207245.1 Nostoc cf. edaphicum LEGE 07299 | reverse complement strand
AGCCATACCAGAGTGGCACAACTAAAAAGCCTAAAATGACTACTCAACCATAAATTTAGACGACTAAATTTTAGTATTTGAGCATTAGGACAAAATTTGAGATAACTATTGTACGTCTACCCAAAAATCAGCAGTAATAATTTTCTCATTTCGATTAAATTGTCCCCACATTTTATATTTTCCTGGTTTCGGGAAACTAGTTATAAAATGAACCTCAGCAGCTGGAGTATTTTTCATCGCATGAGCATGAATATAGTCTGCTTGTGTTAACGGCGATGACTGCTTGAGGATGACTAAATGCCCTCTTTCTCCTAAATAAGGTTTCAAATCTTTCAGCGGTTGGTTGCTAACAGCATCTTGTAAATTGAAAATTAAGTGAACTTCTTGTCCAGCTTTGATTGTGGGTTGAGATAACTTGAGATTAGCTTTAGTATTACCAAAAGTCTTTGTAGTAGCTAAATCAATCTTAGGTGCAGTTGGACTGTTACCTGGAACTTCTGCTTTTAACACCGAAACTTGTTCTGCTTTTCCTGCTACTTTGTAATCGCTGAAAAGGCTGTAGCTGCCTGGATGGGGAAAATTCGCTTGGACTTCAAAGCGTCCATTTCCTTTATATGTAGGATGAATATGATTAAAAGATTGAAGGTCATCACTGACAACAATAAGATGCATTAATTTTTCTTGGAATTGATCAAAATTAGCAATTGCTTTACCATTGTTGTCTTGCACTTCAATCACTATAGGTACAGGAGTGTTAAAAGTGATTTTGTCAGCAACTGTCAGTTTTGCAGTAGCGTTCGCAGGTTCTAACTTGGAATGACCAGAATGTTCGTCACGGGAATTCTCTATATTGTGAGTGTTATGGGGACTTTCTTCAGCTTTTAATGTTTGGGAATTACCCATATTGTGACCTGCATGGGGATTCGCATTACTTACAGTGGTAGCATTAGAGTCTAGTGTTTCACTTCTATTGACTTGTGAGGCGCAAGCTTGAGCAACAAAAAAAGTTGAAGTGATGGCAAGTGCAGTAAAAAATCGCTTCATTTTTCTCCAATTAATAACTGTAATTAAAAAAATACCATAACTAGAATATTTCAGAATACAAAACTGCCACGAATAGTATACAAAGAAATTTAGTTAATTTACAGATAATACTTAATCTATACGTAAAGATTCCGCTAATTCTGCTGGTGCTAGAACTTGGTCTAAGTTTGTTTTGACAATTAAGACCAAAACAATATAGATAGTTACAAGCTATATATTAACTTTTTCATATGCAAATGAAATTTACATGAAATTTCATAACTTATTAGCCAAAGTCCGTAGCATACCTAAATGAAATCAGCATGAAATTTAGGCAACTCATTAGGAAGAAATTAGCATCGTATCATTAGGTAGATGCTCTTATACCAATAATTGCCTAGCGTGAATTATAAGAAGCATAACTACAGCTTCATAACTAATTCACTTATTTAGCTAGGGAGAAAATTATGACTACAACTAAACTACAAATCTACCCTTGGAAGTTGCATTTAAGCCTGTTTAGAATGCTTGCGTCAGTGCGATCGCCCTTGCTAATGCCTATGTGTAGTATCTGCAAGTATGGTAAAGAAACGCGATCGCTAACTAAGTTGAACAATATCGCAAGGTCGTTACTGCCGCAGGTGTAGCCTAACTCATCTCAAGCATAAAAGCTGAATACATGCTAGCTAATTTGCCTTTCAAGTAGGGAAGGACAGATAGACGAAGACTATCGTTTCTAACCAATGATTTTAGGGCGCGTATTGACAACGCCTAGCAAAATCCCTGATTGGGAGTTGACATTCTCTAAACCACTTATTTCCTTGAATAGAAGTCATCAAAATGAACAAAAAAGTTTTAACCTACAGTCTTGTTGCTCTACTGACAGGCACTACGATCGCAGCTTTTCCCATGATTAACAGCGCCAAAGCCAACGATCACAATCAAGTAGAAACCCCCAATCCAACAAACACAAGCCCTATGCATGGTGGAATGAACATGAGGGCTGAAGTAGATAAGTCGTTTATCGAAATGATGATTCCTCATCATCAAAGTGCTACTGAAATGGCTCAGATGGCTTTGAGCCGAGCCAAAAGCCCTGAAGTCAAAAAGCTGGCGCAATCCATCATTTCAGACCAAACCCGCGAAATTCAGCAGATGCAGGCTTGGTACAAGCAGTGGTACGGCACTGAAGTCCCTATGAGTGGCATGAATATGGGTAACGGCATGGATGAGGCAATGAAGATTTCTATGCAGCAGCAAGAGATGATGGATAAAGAGATGATGACAGCCCTACAAAATGCGCCTAACTTTGACCAGGAATTTCTCCGCCAAATGACTCGCCATCACCGAATGGCGACGATGATGGCTGGCATGGTTGGTAACAGTGCTAGGCACCCCGAGATTAGAAATTTAGCTCAATCCATTGCCAAGAGTCAAAGCACTGAAATTGCTCAAATGCAACAGTTGCTTCAAGTAATGAATACTCAAAATCGAAATACTCCTAATCGTTCGAGTAGGTAATAACTCAATCTCTCCAAAGAGGGGTGGCATAGCTGAAAGCAGGATGGGCAGGCTATTACCTACCCCAGCCTCATTAGTAGGGAAATACAGGTGCAACGACTGCAATTCTCGTTGCAGATACTTTGAACACATCTCATGCAATATTTTTGAAACCATTAAAAAGAATTTAGCAAAATCACTTGACTCTCCAGCCAGATAGAGAGTCTAAGATGAATTCATGAAGTAAGACACTTCAGAGAGTCTAAAGCTGTAGCAGCTTGTGTACTTTCAGTTATGCCATTTGAAACAGCAATCGAAGAAGCGATACCTTTGGTCGGCGCAGCAATCGCTAACTCTGGTTATCCTGCTAGCTAAAGCCGTAAACCATTTGAGTCTTCAACTCCTGATTTTCTTAACTCCATCTTTTTACTATCCAAGTTCAAGGTTTTTAACATTATGACACTCCAAATAAAAGTTCCTAATATGGCTTGCTCTGCTTGTGGAGACACCATTACTAAAGCAGTTAAAACAGTTGATCCTACTGCTACGGTTCAAGCAGATCCAAAAACAAAAATCGTCTTAGTAGATACAAATGCTGACGAAACAGTTATTAAGGAAGCAATTACTACTGCTGGCTATTCTGTCACTTAAAAGCCATCAACAAAGAATAGATCAGCAAACAGAGCAAGGCAACGCTTAGTAAAGTTGCTTGAAAAGCACACAGGCAAAGCTAAGTATAACGGCACTCAGCTATCAATCACACCAAAACACCGTTCTTAGAACTCAGTAAAAGCAGCGGCTAAAAAAGCATATTTAACTATGGATACTCTGAGTCTTAAACTTCGAGGCATGAGTTGTGCCTCTTGCGCTAACAACATCGAAGAAGCGATTCGCTCTGTTCCAGGAGTAAGTGACTGTAACGTTAACTTTGGCGTGGAGCAGGCTACTATCCAGTATGATCCCAAACGCACCAATTTGCAAACAATCCAAGCCGCTATAGATGCTGCTGGGTACTCATCTTACTCACTTCAGGAACAAGAAATGATTACTGGAGAAGATGATGCGGAAAAAACCGCTCGTGAAGCAGAATTACGCACACTTACCCGCAAGCTAGTTGTAGGAGCAATCCTCAGTACTTTAATTGTACTAGGGTCAATTTCTGCTATGACAGGGCTAAATCTGCCTTGGATTCGGACATTGTGGCTAGACAATCCTTGGGTACAGTTGGTACTGGCAACCCCTGTCTTGTTCTGGTGTGGTGCAGACTTCTTCAAAAATGCCTGGAAAGCCTTTAAACGTCATACAGCAACGATGGATACCTTGGTTGCTATCGGTACTGGTGCAGCGTATTTTTATTCACTGTTTGCTACAGTTTTCCCAGGATTTTTCACGGCTGCTGGACTGATGCCTGATGTGTACTATGAAGCAGCAGCAGTCATTACCACCTTAATTTTGCTAGGAAGGCTATTTGAAAATCGTGCTAAGGGCCAAACTTCTGAAGCTATCCGCAAACTCATCGGTTTGCAAGCCAGAGATGCCAGAGTAATCAGAAATGGGCAAGAAATTGATGTTCCTATCCAGGAAGTCCAGATTGGTGATGTAGTTTTGGTGCGTCCAGGAGAAAAAATTCCTGTTGATGGAGAAGTGATAGAAGGTGCTTCCAACGTTGATGAAGCGATGGTGACTGGTGAGAGTTTGCCAGTCAAAAAGCAACCGGGGGATGAAGTAATTGGAGCCACAATTAACAAAACAGGTAGCTTTAAATTCCGAGCAACCCGCGTTGGCAAAGACACTTTTTTATCTCAAATCGTTAAAATGGTGCAACAGGCTCAAGGCTCCAAAGCACCAATTCAGCGCTTGGCAGATCAAGTAACGGGATGGTTTGTGCCAGCAGTGATAGCCATTGCGATCGCTTCCTTCGTCATTTGGTTTAATGTCATGGGCAACTTGACATTAGCCTTAATTACTACAGTCGGAGTGCTGATTATCGCTTGTCC
>NZ_JADEXF010000440.1 GCF_015207245.1 Nostoc cf. edaphicum LEGE 07299 | reverse complement strand
CTTCTGGACGCCAGCAGATGCAGATTATCCCCGTTTACTGCTAGAAACTCCGAGTCCACCGCCAATTTTGTACTATCGCGGTGAAGTCGAACTCCAAGAAAATCTCGGACAAAAACCAATGGTTGGGATTGTCGGAACCCGCCAACCCTCAGAATATGGTATCCGTTGGACTCGCCAAATTAGTACAGCTTTAGCTAAAAATGGCTTTACAGTCGTTTCTGGTATGGCAGAGGGAATTGACACCGAAAGCCACATCGCCGCTATGAAAGCAGGTGGACGCACGATCGCAGTTTTGGGAACTGGTGTAGATGTTATCTATCCGCATAAAAATCGGGATTTGTACAAGCAAATTTTGACGGCTGGGTTAGTCGTAAGTGAGTACCCTACAAAAACCCCACCCGATCGGACTCACTTTCCCCGTCGCAACCGAATTATTGCGGGTTTAAGCCGCGCCATCTTAGTAATGGAAGCGCCTTTAAAATCTGGTGCTTTAATTACTGCTACCTACGCAAATGAATTTGGTAGAGATGTCTATGCATTACCTGGAAGACTTGACGATTATCCATCCCAAGGATGCTTAAAATTACTAAGTCAGGGAGCTTCTTTCATTCTTAAAGAACTAGACGAACTGTTAACAATGCTAGGAGCAATACCACAAATTGATACAATTGAGGCTTCTACAGCACCAGAACAGTTAATGCCAACTTTATCGCCAGAATTGCAAACAGTAATGGATGCGATGGCAAGTGATGCTTTACCCTTCGATTTTATTGTCCAACAAACCGGTATGGCTGCTGGCTCAGTTTCCAGTGCTTTGTTACAGTTGGAACTTATGGGTTTTATTTCGCAACTACCAGGTATGCGGTATCAAAAAAGTTAAGAATTAAAAGATAACACCATTATTTAGATTTATTTTTAGCAATTTAATCATCAGATTTCTGGCAATATAAAAATACAATTTTTATATAAAAACAAACTATTTAAAACCAGGAATCAGTGGGCTTTTGAATACCAAGTAGAACTATTGTGCCTCGAAATACAATTCCAAGGCTAATAGTTCAAGTTCTCTTAACTGGACTAAACAACAATTAATCTCAAGTTCGGTTAAACACTTATCCGAACATGATTCAAGTCCACTTGAGTGAACAGTAGCTCCAAGCCGCAGAACTTAAGTTCTAGACAGGATGTGGTTGAGCATAATACTTTGACTGTCACCAAAATGTGAGTAATGACGAGATTTTAATTATGGGGATTCTCTTTTTGCTTTTTAAAGCCTGAATTGGTTCAAATGACTACGGGGATTATAAGTACGTATAGCCCGGATTTTTTCATAATATTCCCGCTCTTGTTGGCTGAGGTCTTTTGGTGGAACGATCGCCACTTTCACCAACTGATCGCCGCGTCCACCTTTGGGGAGGGGCCAACCTTTGCCACGTAAACGTAGAGATTGACCAGAACGGACTCCTGCTGGGAGTTTGACATTAACTGAACCATCGGGGGTGGGTACATCAATAGACGCTCCCAGAGTCGCTTCATCTGGTGTGATTGGCACTTCGCATACCAAGTTATCGCCTTCCATTTGGAAGAATGTGTGCGGCTGAAGTTCGACTTTTAAGTATAAATCCCCCCGTTGTTGAGTCATGGGGTTGATTTGACCTTTGCCCCGCACCCGTAGGCGAGTACCAGTTTTAGCCCCAGATGGAATGTTCACATCTATTGTTTCATTACCTAAACTGAAGCGCTTTTTCACACCATTAAATGCTTCAGCAAAAGTTAGAGCGATCGCAGCTTCACTATCTTGGGTACTACCCACACCTCCATCTTGAAACCCAAAATCGTTAAAGCTACTGCTAAAATGAGTTGAGGTACCTGGAGAAGTACGGTAAGAGTGACTTCGGGCATGACTTTGGCGCCCCGCACCCGCACCACGAGGGGGAGGACCACCAAAGCGTCCTAGCAACTCATTAATGAACTCATCAAAATTGCCGTATTGACTGAAGTCAAAGTTACCCATATCTGGGCCAGCGCCGCCAGATGGGAAACCTTCACCAGCTTGTTTCCAATATTGACCGAATTGGTCGTACTTTTTGCGTTTATCTGGATCTGATACAACTTCGTAGGCTTCGCTAACTTCTTTGAAGCGTGCCTCTGCCTGTTTGTTATTTGGGTTGACATCAGGGTGGTATTTGCGGGCTAGTTTACGAAAGGCTTGTTTAATTTCCTCTGAACTGGCAGTCTTACTGACTCCCAAAATAGCGTAATAGTCCTTGAAGTCGGTTGCAGCCATCTACCAGCCTCCTATAGAAATTCCCGTTATGTTTTTTTTTAGGATGAGAGATATTGAATTTGCCTGGTATAGTGCCAAACAAAATGAATCTGATTTCAAATTAACAAAAAATATAGAAAATCAAGTGTGGTTCTCGCTCACCAAGGAATCGCAATTCCCGTACTCCAATTTTTCTGATGAGCGGCTGAGGCTGTCTAGTCCTTCTTCGCGGCTTGGGGGAGCATCCCGAAGTTGACGGTGCATCCGCAAAATAATTTCTTCTGGAACTTGGCGCGATCGCCTTTTATTCCGTGCCAAACACAGCCAAACTGGTGTATCTACCCAAATTCCCCTAATGTGGGTAAAGCCCAAGTTACGAGCTAAAGCAATGACTTCACGACGATTGCGGCGCTGGGCATTAGTGGCATCAAAAATAGCTGTATTAGTTGTGGAAATAGCTTGTTGAAATTGCCGCTCAATTTCGCGCCAAATCAGTAGCCACGGCCCTTGAACGCCTTGGGAACCGAACAATTGCCCCCGAATGGCATCTGTAGAAATTAGCGCCATTTGGGGGCATTCTGCCAGTAATTGTTTTGCCAAAGTTGACTTACCGCTACCTGGAAGACCAATCAGCAAAATGAGTTTAGTCATTAGTACTTTGTCCTTTGTCCTTTGTCTTTTGTTGCTTGTAACTATTAACCAATGACTAATGACTAATGACTAATGACTAATGACTAATGACTAAATGATGGTTCCATCAGGAATTACAGCATTTTTCAGTACGACAACGATGCCGCTACGGATGTAAAAACCTTGACTTTCTCGGTCAGCTTCTTGCACGTTATCTTTATTGATGATTTTGACATCGTGACCGATACTGGCATTTTTATCAATGATCGCACCGCGAATAATTGAGTCAGTACCAATACCTACAGGAATGTCACCTTTTTCTACGTTACATTGGCGTTCTACAAAAGCTTGATAAAAATCTGCACCCATGAGTAGGGACTCTTCGATGACACAACCAGATTCAATTCGCGATCGCACTCCCAAAACTGAATGTTGGATGCGGCAATTTTTCAAAATACAACCTTCGCCGATAATTGATTCTGTGATCTGGCAATCTAATAGTTTACTTGGAGGTAAGTATCGAGCGCGGGTATAAAGTGGTGCTTTTTCATCGTAGAAACTGAAGGGTGGCTGAGGCTGCTGAGTTAGGGCTAAATTCGCATGATAAAATGCTTCGATTGTTCCAATATCTTCCCAGTAGTCATCAAAAAGATAAGCTTGAACGTTGTAATCTTTAGAGGCATCAGGAATAATTTCTTTGCCGAAATCAGTCCTTTCTATACCTTCTCTCAACAACTTGAACAAAACCTCTTTTTTAAAGACATAAATCCCCATTGAGGCGATGTAAGGCTGTTGCTGGGCTTGTTCTTTTGATAATCCCAGTACGCTTGTATCAACACGCATTTTGATTAACGCTTCACCTTTGGGTTTTTCGCTAAAATCGATTATCCTACCAGAATCATCAATTTTCATCAAACCAAAATCTGAGGCGCGACGCTCATCAATGGGGATGACTGAGAGAGTAATATCAGCCCCCGTTTCTCTATGGCGCTGGATAAACTGGCGATAATCCATACGGTAGAGATGATCGCCTGAGAGAATTAGATATTCGTCTGCATTCCATTCTTCCATTAACCATAGGTACTGACGTACAGCATCGGCTGTACCTTGGAACCAGTTGGGGTTTTCTGGTGTTTGTTGTGCGGCTAGCACTTCTACAAACCCTTCATTGAAACCAGTAAAGTTATAGGTACGGGCGATGTGACGATTCAGTGAAGCTGAGTTGAATTGTGTCAGGACGTAGATTTTGAATATTTCGGAATTGATGCAGTTACTGACGGGGATATCGATTAAGCGATACTTACCCGCTACTGGTACTGCTGGTTTAGCGCGGAGTTTGGTTAGCGGGTAAAGCCGAGTACCCGCGCCACCACCAAGAATGATTGATAATACTTTCTTCACAAAATTTCTCCCGACTGCCTTTCAACTCTCATCTTCAGTTTAGGACTGTCTGCCACCACAGGTAAGGGGGATCGTCTGATTCTTTGGGATGAATTTTACAGAATAATGCTAGTGATGGATAATGCAGCCGATCGGGAGAAAAAATAGAACAAATGTATTAATTGGAATAAAATATGAGAGGCGATCGCTATATCCGAAAAATTAACAGAGAATTGTTTTTGGAACATCACA
>NZ_JADEXF010000439.1 GCF_015207245.1 Nostoc cf. edaphicum LEGE 07299 | reverse complement strand
TACACATCCTATTGAGTTTAATTTAACTATGCAGTGAACTGAATTATCCCTCTGCTTTCCATTTCTTTCTAACGCAAATAATACCACTATATCGCAGGTTTTTTTTAATAATGCAATCAAAAGATTATTTATTTACGGCAATTGCAGCAACAATTTTAGCCATATTTAACACTCAGCCAAGCTATGCTGTCTCTATTATTTATGAAGAAGATATAGAAAGTAATATCAGTTTTGACAAAGTTACATACAGAGTAGGAAATAGAGAAGGTCAAGCATGGGTAACTGATATTAAACCGCTTCCACGAGGTGGCACACCAGGTTTACTTCGCGTATTGCGAGATGCTTTCCCAGACTGGAGGTTCTTGACAGCAGAACCTGAGACCAATCCTCTATACAGCCTAAACGGTGAGTTTAGAATCAACCAATATTATGCTTGTGGTAATCTCACTCTCTGCGGATCTCCTACAACTTCGTCTCTAATTAGTGGAGTTGGTGCTTTGCTTTCTGTTGATTACATTCCAGGAGAAGGAGATCCTGGGATATTAGACAATATCAATTGGATTCAGCGAGTTGTAAGTAATCATTCTGCAAGTTCTGGAACACACAATGACAAAGAGGACATTTTAGATACTAGGTCACTAGAAGAACCATTTTATTTTCCGAAGCAAAACTATAAACCCAATTTTTTTGATAGACCTTATAGAGGTGACTCCGAAAATAGCCATTACTGGAATGCTGAACTTTTCCTAGCTGAACGAGTTGGAAGAAATACAGTCATGATTTATGATGGTATCTCCTGGGGTTGGAGAAATCAAACAAAGCGTCGTCGTGAAGATTATTGTCCAGTCAAAAATATTAGCAGGGATGAGAACTGTTCCTATTATTATTTTTCTGACAATCTATCATCAGGTTATGAAGAAGATGCATTTCAGCTAAAAGAACTTACTCCAGGGAAAAAATTTTATGCCTATATTGACAATGACATCCCTGGAAATCGATGCAATCCAAACACATTGTTAGAAGCATATGATGATGGGTATCGTCATTGGATGAATGACGACAATGATAGTAGTCCAGTAGGAGATGGTTTCGGTTCTGCACTGACAGGTTTTGTATCCAATGATGGCAGTATCAATCTGAAAGTACGTCCTGCTAATGGTGGTCGTCGTGGTGGAGACCGAGGCAACTATGAACTTAATGTTACAGTGTTCAACAACGAGGCAGATTTTCCGTATGTTGTAGGTAGTAGCGGTGGTGGTGGAGTAGTAGTAGGTAGTAGCGGTGGAGGTGGAGTGCAGTATGATCCAATTCTTCCTAATGGGACTGAACAAGGATGGCAAGTCTTCCGTAACGTTCCTGGTTGTCGCTGGTACGACCCGCACACTCCCTACGGTTTTGAATTCCAAGCGCTTGACGACACATTATTTACTGAAATTCTAGATTTCCCTGTAGGCGACGACAATCGATTTACCGTTTCAGTAGGAGACAGAATACTTGGCGAATTTGGTGCAGGAGACAGCGTAGACTTTACATCATTATTTGGTTCTGGTATTTCCAACTTCAAAATCACTGGCATCGATTCCTTATTTGGTTCAACAGAAGAAACTGCTTTTCCCATTCAATTAGCATTTAATGATCGATACGGTAGTTTCAAAATGCGCCCATTTTCTCAAGAAAGTTCTCCTCAGTCTGTCCCCGAATCAACATCTGCATTGGGACTATTAGCACTTCTTTCGTGGGGAATAATAAAAGCGATGAAAATTCGCCTTGAAAAATAACCGTGAACCGTATCTACACCCTGCTATTTTCCCTCAGCATCATTCTCATCAACCCAATTGGTGCAATGCGTGGGGAAATCTGGACTCAACCAAAAGTATTTGCCATTAGCCTTATCTGCATACTTAACTTTTTAATGCTCTGGGAAGACAGAGAAAACCTAAAGCTGCCCCAAAGTTGGAAAATTAACAGGTTGCTGTGGGAAATATTTTTGGGAATTGGGTTGATTGCAACTCTCGCTAGTCCTTTCCCCTGGCGTTCTCTATTCGGTCAAGAACAGATGGGCGATGGCTTGCTTTACTGGCTACTTATCGCCATCTTCACTCTCAGCAATAGCCTACTGTTAAGGCTATACCCAGAACTAGCTTGTTCTCAACTACAAGGTTTAGTGATTGGTGGGGTAATTGTCGCCCTCAGCATCTTCCCCCAATCCCTTAACTGGCGCATTGATTACACTGCCACAACAGGGCAATTAATACAAGACAGCATCCTTCGGAGTACCATTTTTCAAAATCAGCAACCAATCGGCTTGTATTCCCATCGCGGTCATGCTTCATTTGTCCTAGCAGCAGCGGCAGTTATGACACTTGTTGGTTGGCAATGGCAATGGATAAACACACGCCTTGCTGCAATTGCTGGCATTTTAATTATCCCAGCTTTACTGCTGACTCAGACTAGGGCAGGATTATTAGCCTTACTGGTAGCGACTATCTACCTATTAGGACGCCAGTATTATAAGCTTTTATTCCCTGTAACACTGGTGTGTTTACTCATAATTGGCATTGCTACTAGCACCAGGCAGATAGATAATGCACCTTTGATTAGACAAATTACATCAGACCGAGTTTATCTGTGGGAAATGGCAAACCGTGGAATTAGTCAGCGTCCCTTACTTGGATGGGGGATGAATGGTTTCGGCTCGGCTTATCCCTATGTGCGCTACGGGAGAACAATAGCCAAAGTGATTCGTTTGGACGATTTTAGTTTCAACTACCAAGATAAAAAGGGGCAAATACAAACGGCACAGCTACCCACAACCAAAGCGCACAATCTAATTTTGGACACAGCTTTATCCGTAGGTTTACTGGGGATGGCATCCTACCTTACCCTGTTAGTATGGTGTCTGTGGCAGCTTATCAAATCACCTTATCGTGGAATTGAAGCAGTCTTTATTGCCTACCTCGCTTTTACGTTTACCTGGTTTGAGTGCGCCCAATTTACCCATCTAGCTTGGTGGTCGCTCAGTATATGTGGAATGTCCCGTGTCCCGAAAATCACACCTTAAAACCGCTCCCATCATCTGTTTGCTGTGTCTATTACTGGGCAGCACCCAGTCAAAGCCAGAGTCAGAATGGACACCACAGATGACAACAGAGTTTCGGGCGCGTTCCCAACAAGCAATTAGAAAATTTGCAGGCAGTAACTACGGTTCGACAGCCTTTGAGAACGAAAAAAGGTCTTACCCCAGGGCAATGATGGACTTTCTTGCCGGTAATCGAGAAAAAGCGATCGCCTTTCTGCAATCAGAAGACGCTGATGCTGATAGAAATGCTCACACCTTGGGAATTGACTTTTACTCTAGCTTTACCCTCAAAGGGCAAGTCCGAAAATACTTCTACTTTGGTAAATATCTTGACCCAAATTATCGCCAGCGCATGAAGAAAGCGATGGCGATTTGGACTGAAAAAGACCCACTGACACGTACCTTTCTTAGCCCTCGGAAATTTTGGTCGGCTTCAACTGATAACTGCGATACCTGGGTTGACTGCCGCAACACCGATAATTTAAAAGCCATACGGGAAGTAGCAGTTTATTTATTTGCCCAAGAAACAGGCAACGAAGAGACACGTAAAATATATAAAGAACATATCCGCCGCAATATTCGCACTCTCTACCAAATTGGACAAGGTGAGTGGGATTCGGAAAACTACTTGGGACACGCCGTTACTACTTATGTAAATCTCTACGATTTTGCATTAGACCCAGAGGTTAAATCTTTGGCCAAATCTGCACTCGATTGGTTTTTCACTGAAGGCGCTTTGAAATATTGGCGGGGTGGTTTCGGTGGTCCCTCTAAACGCGATTCTAGTCAAGGTAACTGTGTTTGGTGTTCTCTGGCAACTCATGAATTAGGTCTATACTTTGGTGATTCACCGCTGGCAGATCCCAAACCAGATGCCGACGAAGTACACCTAATTACCAGTAGTTACCGTCCACCATTAGCTGTTATTGCCTTGGCACGGAAGGAATTTAAAAAACCTCTAGAACTACTCAATTCCAAACCAACTTACGAAAACTGGAAACCAGGAGGAGACGCAGCACCCCAGTTTTACGAAACCCTTTATTTTGGTAACACGTTTCAACTGGGGACATTAGCTACTGGTTCTGGCGGGGACTGGAACGGGTTTAAAATGATGGCGTTCAATACTAAGCGAGGGGTGGATTACTTTATCGCAGCTACCGGAACAGACCCGACTTCAATATCTACTTCATCTATTGGTGGTGACAACGTTGCTCAGTACCGAAATTTGGTAATCTGGCTCAATAATAAACCACTAGCACCGTTTCAATTTTTCTTACCTAAATCAGCTTTGATTGAAACTCGGTTGGGTGTAACTTTCATCAGTTACGAAAAAACATGGCTGGCGTTAACACCAATTAATTTGCACCTGGAAGGGATTAATTTAACAGCAACACAGAAAATTCAGTCACGATATCCTGACGATCAAATTTTCACGGCGGCGGGTACTGGG
>NZ_JADEXF010000438.1 GCF_015207245.1 Nostoc cf. edaphicum LEGE 07299 | reverse complement strand
TTCCAAATGTAACCACACTAGTTGAACAAGGAATTCAAGACTATAATACTGGAAATTTTGTTAATGCAATAAAAAAATGGCAAGAAGCATTAAATCAGGATAAAAATAATCCGTCAGTTACGGCGGTTGTGAATGAAAATTTGGCGCGCGCTTACCAAAAAACAGGAGAAAATAAAGCCGCGATCGCATCGTTATCGGCAGCAATTCATGACTATAATACGGTGAATAATATCCAGCAAGTCGGACGTATGAAGTCAGAACTTGCCCAAGTTTACAGCAATTTGGGACAACCTCGCAAAGCGATCGCACTTTTGTGTGGTCAACTAGTAGATAAGCCGAAAATCTCCGAAAATCAACCAAGTCAGGAAATAAAATGCACTCCCGAAAGTGCCCAACAAATCGCCACGAAATACAACGACAAACGTGGCCAGGTTGCGGCTTTGGGTATTCTTGGTGAAGCATATCGCTTAATCGGAAGTTACGACCAAGCAATTCAGTCTTTAGACACAGCACAACTTGTTGCACCAGAATCTAAATTTTTGGTGTTTAATAGTTTGGGCAATGCTTACAAAAGTCGCGGTCAATTACGAGAGTTACAAGCGGATTCTGCAAATAAGGCTGGGATTTTTAGTAAAGAAAATGAATTTACTAAAAAGTCACAAGAAGACTACAACAGAGCTTATCAATATTTTCAGGATAGTATAAAGTTCGCCCGCAATGAAAAACAACCTTTAGCAGAGATGCGGGGATTATTAAATTTAATTCAGTTGGGTTCCCAGACAAATCAGAGGAAATTTATTAATGATCGGGAGTTTAACACAACAATTAAAGATGCTTTAAAAGTTCTCGAAACTTTGCCCGATTCAGCCACAAAAGTCTATGGGGCAATTGATTTAGCATACTTGCAGCGCGATGCTAAAGGAACTTCACCCTTTACCTACTGTCCAACTGGGCTGGTTTTATCTGGTGACAACGAAGCATTAAATTTGCTGGAAAACTCAGTATTAGTAAGTAAAAAATTACAAGATAATCGTCTAATTTCATTTTCTAATGGTGCTTTGGGTCATTTCTGGGAATGTAGCCCAGATAACGAAAAAGCATTAAAGAATGAAAAAACATTAAATAATGAGAAGGCATTAAAATATACCCAAGCTGCTATCATTGCAGCAGACAGCAAGTTGAGTGCAAAAGATAGCTTGTATTTGTGGGAGTGGCAAGCCGGACGCATTTTAGATAAACAGAATCGACAAGAAGAAGCGATCGCATCTTATCAGCGAGCATTTGATACCTTAGAAGATATCCGCCAGGATATTTTGACCGCCGAACGGGATGTACAGTTTGATTTCCGCGATGTTGTTCGCCCACTATACCGGACATTGGCACAATCGCGGCTCGATTTGCTAGGGGTTGGGGCAATTGCAGACGAAGGACGTGCGAAGGAACTATCGAAAGTAGTTAACACCATCGATGCGTTGAAACTCGCAGAATTACAAAATTATTTTGGCAATGATTGCGTTTTGAGCGGGTTGAATCCTAAACAGGTGGGCGAACTCCTCGAAGATAATAGTGTCGCGTTTAAGAATACTGGCTTTTTGAGTTCAATAATTTTAGATGGCAAAACCGGGATATTATTGCAGTTACCCAATCAAGCAACTAAATTTAAGTGGATTGAAGACCCCAATCAACAAGGTGAGAAGATAGTTAGCAGCGATACCCTACAGAAGAAAATCGCCGAGTTTCGCACAGGACTAGTTAAAAGAGAAGAAATTAACTACGATACAAAAATTGCATCACAGCTTTATGATTGGATAATTCGCCCCTTTGCTGAGGATATCAAACCGGAGAAAGTCAAAACTCTGGTATTTATTCAAGATGGCTTTTTGCGTAGCGTTCCGATGGCGGCACTTTATGACAGCCAACAAAAAAAATATTTAGTTGAAACCTACGCGGTTGCGACAACTCCCAGTTTACGACTTAACACACCTAAAGTACGCGATCGCAGTACGCAAAAGGCGTTAATTTTGGGTTTGACAAAAGAAGCCACCATCGACGGCAAGACTTTTGAACAGCTTTTTGCGGTTCCCGATGAAGTCAATGCAGTTCAAAGTATATTCCCCGATCATACCCCTCTGATTGACGATAATTTTCTCCCCAAAAGTTTTCAAGACAAACTTGATAAAACCACATATCCCATTGTTCACATTGCTAGTCACGCTCAATTTGGGATCATTCCTGAAGATACCTTCATTGTCACAGGGAAAAACCAAAAACTTACCATAAGCCAATTAGAAAACTCACTCCGAAACCTCAACAGCAAATCAGATAATGTCGAACTACTCACACTCACTGCTTGTGAAACCGCAGTTGGTGATGACCGTGCCACACTAGGATTAGCTGGAGTTGCATTACAAGTTGGGGTTAAAACTGCGATCGCATCTTTGTGGAGTGTCACCGATCAATCGACATCCGAACTAGTAAAAACATTTTACGCCAACTATCGCAACACTGGCATGAGTATTGCAGAGGCTTTGCAAACGGCTCAAATTAGAATGATTCATGCTAAGAAATTACCGCCATCTGAAGGTGTCAATATCATGTACGATCATCCTGCATATTGGGCACCAATGGTTGCGATCGGTAATTGGCTTTGAAAAAGATTCCCAGTACCGCAAGGCGGAAGTCAAAAGGGACGCATAACTATGCGTCCCTAAAGCAAATTGCTATGAAAAGTGCTGGGTGCTGAGTTCCTCGGCTTAGAGTAAAAAGACCGCCTACACTCTTGCGGGGTATCAACCTTCTCTATAAGACAATACAGTTCAGTTAAGCAATTTTTTCCTTCTCTTTCTTCTCTCTGCGTCCTCTGCGCCTTCTCTACGAGACGCTACGCGAAGGCGGTTCGTTAAAAAATTGACTTGGATAACAGAGTTTTAGCCTTAACTGAACCGTATTGGTATAAAACTCAGATAATGAACTACCTCTAGCTGTGCGAAAGTTTGAGCCAGGGTTAGTTCATAGTAAATTTGGGTCAATTCCTTGTTGTTGTAATCTAGCTAAAAGTTCTTGAAGTTGCTGCTGAGTTTGTTCTAACTGTTGTTGCTGTTGTGCATTTATCTCTTCTGGAGTTTGGTATCTGTTACCATCTTGGTCATACCAAAACAGCCATTCTCGTGTTCTTCCTTGATAAGTACCCTGTTCTCGTCCAATCCCTAAACCAATTTCTGGCATCCAAATTTGATCGCCAAGTTGTAAAGTGTACTTACTTTCAACTAAGCGATAAACTTCCAAACGTTGACGCTTACGACGTAGCCGCGTTGGTGCATAAATGACGTAATATAAAATGCCTAATTGGGCATAATCTATTTTCTTTTGTTCATATTCGCCATTGTAGGTTTGAGAAACCACTTCTAAAGCTAAAATGGGCGTAATCCCTTCTTCTTCCCAGAAAACGTAACTAGAACGTCCGTTTTCTCCAACAAAACGTTCAACACCTAAACTCAAAAACCCATCGGGGACTATAGCTGGTTGTAATGGTGTATAGTAAATTCCCATGTTGATACCGAAAAACCAGTCATCACGGGTTTGCCAAATCGAGGCTAAGATGGCTAACAATAAATTAGGAATTAATATTTGTAGTTCGTTATCCACAGGGGTATCATCAGAATCTGGTAATTCCGCCGATGAAGGTAGGCAGTCTAAGGGATTGTAATTATACATAATACTTGGTGGTTGACAGTTATCAGTTAACAGGAGCCAGTGCGTTGCGGAGCGAGTGTGGTCTTGGGGGTTTCCCCCATGAACAACTCGCGTTGGGGTTCCCCCCGTTGAAGCAACTGACGTTCATTAGTAAACGGTTAACCATTTTGATGAAAGCAATGCTTTTCGATATAGTTTAACCGCCTGTGTTTGATTAGTTTCACAACTCATTTGTTCCGATTAATTTAAGAGTAACTCAGGTTGCACATAATTCACCTTCTCAAACCTCGGCGTGGTTGTGGTGATGACTGCCGAGAAATAGACAAATTAGCTTGACGTTGCTGTTGTTTAAGTTCTATCTCATCCTTAATACTCATTCGATGCCATTTTTGAAAATTAGATGTTCTGATAAATCGCTTTTAGGTGCGATAATAGCGACTATTAACCTAAATAATTACCAGAAAAATAATCTTTAAACCGTTGCAAACTCAGTATATTTCCTTGCTTCTGGAGGCTGAAAAGCCAAGACAATATCACTTGGAGGAACATTTAAACGCATTAACTCAGTTGCAATTCCTTCTTCAGTCAAATCTTCTTCAATGTAAATTTTTTCATTTTTAATGCGAATATAGACAGAAATGCCTTTAACTCTTTTCCCTTGTTTCCAACCAATATTGAACCACAAATATTGACTTCTCTCATCATCAAACATTAACACTTCATCCACATCAACAACAGTAACTTGTGAAGATATTCTTTGATACTCTGTTAATATTTGTTTGATTGTATTTTGATATTGAGTTAACTTATCCATTTCACAATCTCCTGGTGATTCATAT
>NZ_JADEXF010000437.1 GCF_015207245.1 Nostoc cf. edaphicum LEGE 07299 | reverse complement strand
ATTATTAACTGCTTTCAAAAAAAGTAACATATTATAGAAAAATGATGATTTTTCTTAACTTTTAAGAGGTATCATCTATACCGTAGATTAAATTAAAAAATTTGTATAAGCCGAATCAATTTAGTGAACTATCCCAAAGTTTACACTTCGGAGCAAGCCTGTCCCATTAATTTAGTTGGCGAAACAGGACAAGCGGTTCAAATTTCAATTCATGCTCCCAGTCAATATATCTGTGCCAACTGCGAACGGATATTACCAGATTGGAAACGGCAGCCATTTTTACGAGTAGTGATTGTATTACAACAATCGCGTTATCAATTAGTCAAAAAGACAGCAGAAGTAGAGTCAGAGAAAGAACGCTTGCGAGAAAAGTTTATGAGATTTGGCTGTGATTTAGCATTTAATCTGCGCGATCGCGGCTATTTAACTGACCTGATTGACCCTCGTACAGGCTATCCTTTACTGTCTCATCCCGGAGCAATTCCTCATGACGACACAGCAGTTGTCAAAGCTTTGCTCAACTATCCAGTGATTAAAAATCAATGTCGTGTGCTAGTTCATCCCGATTGGGGTGCAGCAGTTTATCCTAGCATTTTGATATCAGAAGCTCCCCCAATTGTGATCGAATGGGTTACAAAAGGCATAGCATCCATGCATGGGTGGAAAGAAATTAATTATTAGTCATTGGTCATTTGTCATTGGTCATTTGTCACTTGTACTGAGCGTAGTCGTTGGCGCAGCCTCTGGTAGAGAAGTATTTGTCATTGGGTATGTAAAGACGTATATCAGCACTTGTGTCTCCAAAGAAATTTTTCCAAGAAGCTAGGATAGTCGAAGCGATAGTGCGGCTTGTTACTTCTCTCTTATGAGTAGACGCTACGAAGTCAAGTTGGGGATAATGGCTTTTGGTTCCTGTTTGGGTGACATCTCAGGCTGATCGGCAGGTATTTCAAATTGATGATAATTTTACGCACTACTGTCAGACTAAACTTTTAGCCTGTAGCGAAGATAATGGTACTTTAGCAGCATCTGCGGGAATTATATAACTATAACTATCGGGAAAAACCCTGTTCCCAAGTTTCTGCATATAAGTAGATGGATGAGGAAATTTATAACTATGGCTGTTGCGATCGCTGCGATCGCAAAGCGTGTCTCGTTGGGACTCAGCGAAGTGCCGCAATCGCAAGGATTTGAAGCTTTTTATATCTCGTTAGATAGTTAGATTTGTTTGTACTTACCTACCTTAGAAACCAAGTTGATTCTGAGCAAACTGAAATACTTGTTTCATAGTTATGCTCAACCACAATTCCCATAAATACAAAATTTCCCATACCTGATATATGAAAATATTAATTCAACACCGTCATTACGACAATGAAATTAGTGGAGTTTTAACTTATATTTATTCTATTATTCCTGAGTTGGAAGCTAGATTAATTGAAGTTAAAACTATTTCTACCAGACAAGATAATATCGCCAAATGGTTTAGTTATATTGCTTGGGCAGATATAGTACACATGAATTCCAATGACTTATTGTTTACTTTGTTATGTAAAGCCTTACAAAAAAAGATAATTATTAAATATCATTATTCTCTTTATCAATCCACTCATACTAGTTATGAGCAGATGAACTTGAGGCAACGTTTAAAAGCTGAATTTAAACACACATTGCCGAAAGCTAATTATCCATTAAAGTGGAAATTACACACTTTTATCAAATGGGCACGCCTAGTTACCCGGCTTTCTACTGCCTTCTTAGCCGATTATCACACAGCTTGTAGTAACTTTTTAGGAGAATCTTCTGCTTTTCCTTGGACAGTTGATACGTTATATAATCCGATTGAAATCAAGTCGGAAAACCAGCTTAAAACTTTAGAAAATTTATCTCAGCCATATAATTTTATTTTTGTCGGGAGATTAGCTACAGACAAAGGCGTAGATATTTTATTAAAATCAGCGCGAATTTTACAAGATGAAAATAAAGAATTTAAAATTACTATTATTGGTGATGGCGAACAATCTCAGGAATTAAAACAGCTAACGTCTGATTTAGGAATTGCTAACAAAGTTAATTTTTTGGGTAAAGTTCCTCAAAAAGAAGTACTTCTAAAAGTTCAAGATGCTTTGGCTTTAATTGCTCCTTCTCGTTGGCAAGAACCGGCAGGTTACGTAGTGTTAGAAGCCTTTAGCGTTCAAACCTGCTCGATTGTCTCAAAAATGGGAGGATTGTCAGAAGTAGGAGGGCCGCACAGCCTATTTTTTGAAAATGAAGATGCAGAAGAATTAGCCAAATGTATGCGATATTGCCTAGATAATCCAGATGAAGCAATTAATCGGGGTTTTCAGTCCAGCCATTACGTTGCAGAAAAGTTTTCAGCAGCGCGTGCTGTTAATAGACTACTGGAAATTTGTAGCCAACTTACTCCTAAAGCATTGGTAACAAAGTCTGATACATAATTCAATACAGTTCAGTTAAGCATTTTTTCTCTTCTCTCTGTTTCCTCTGCGCCTCTGCGGTTCGTTAAAAAAGTTGACTTTGACAAAGAGTTTTAGCCTTAACTGAACCGTATTGATACATAATTGCCGTTACAGGGTTACTGCCCTGTAATAGGCTCATTGGAAGCTCTACCAATAGTACATAAGCACTTCCTTATGGCCCAGAAAACACAGCTTGTTCTACATCATCCCGACTAAGAGAATACTTGAATGAGCGTTGGATATCTTGTCCATTTTCTCCAGATTGAACATATCGCACTACAATTTGCTCAACATCGAGCCATAATTCAGCTTGCCAATTAGGTCGCTGTACACGCCAGCAATGCCTTTGTGTTTCATCTTGTTGACAGCCTTGCTCTTTTAGCCACTGCTCAATTTGTGGCAAGGGATGATTATATAGAGGAGTATCGGAGGGAAGAAGAGCCATAGGAATTTTTGATTTTGGATTAGGGAATTGTTTAATTTTTAATTATCGGATGGGTAATTAGTTGCGACATATAGGTAATCTGCTGTTGTACAAATGTAGTTGGTTGCAGCAAATGGGAATGGATCGCAGCCTCGCCACGAGTTAAGCCAATGGCAACTGCTAATAACAAACAACCTACAAATGTTAACACCAGCATAAATAAAGCAAAGATTTCGCCAGATGATAAGGGGCGATCGCTCGCATCAAGGTAAGCTGATTTTGACCAGTCATGAGAATGCGAGACGGGATGATTCAAATCAGGGGGTGGTTGAATCACTCCAAAGCGGGAATAGCCAATTTTCAAATCGTAGCTTAACCGGCGTTCTGGATGGCTAAGGGTGGCGTAAGCTTCGTTGATTTGCTGAAATTTGGGAGTGGCGATCGCAGTTGGCAAGTCTGTAGTATCAGGATGATAGACCTTGCTCAGTTGCCGATAAGCGCGACGAATGTCAATTACCGATGCCCAGGGATGCAGTCCTAGCAGGGAGTAATAAGTTGGTTCGCTGCTTTGTGGCATTGCCCCGTTTTGATTCACATCTGTTTGAGTCACTTTGCTCAAAGATATTTTTTATATTTTAAATCCTTTATGAATTGGAGAAGACATAGCAGGTCTAGCATTTGATAAGATTGCTTAATAAAGCATTTAATTCCAAAAGTGGCCAAATTCCCCAAAATGGGCAGACTACGAGATGAATTGGCTCCTTTTTTGCGAATTTTACCTATGAAAAATTATTTAATTTTTTATCGTCTAATAGACGAAGGCATAGAAATTGTACGTATCTTGCACGGCTCACAAGATATAAAAACTATTTTTTAAGATGACGAAGACTAATTACAAATTAGTGATTGTTCTGGTCAATAGCTTCATTAAGATGATATTTTATCTATCCCTAACGTATTAAATCAGCACGGGGTTTAAAGGTTTCAATTTGCCGTAACTTTTCATAAAGTTCCCGTTCTTCTTGACTAATATTTTTCGGTGTAACTATTTGAATTTCTACTAATTGATCGCCACGTTTGCCGGCATCGTTAGGATAACCTTTATTGCCTAATCGAAATTTTTGACCAGACCTCACTCCAGGAGGGGTGGTCATTTTCACAGGCCCGTCAAGAGTAGGTGCTTCTACCTGTCCTCCTAAAACTGCCTCGCTGGGAGTAACAGGTACTTGGCAGACGATATTTAAACCTTCTAACTTAAATAATGGATGAGGTTCAACGGTAATTTTTAAGTATAGATCGCCACCACCAACGCCTTGGTTCCGCAAACGGATGGTTTGACCTGTCACCATACCTGGTGGCATATTAACTTCTAGCGATCGCCCATCTTCCAAACGAATGCGTTCATTACCACCTTGATAAGCTTTTTCTAGTGGAAGGGTTAATCTGGCTTCTATATCTCGGCGGGTTGTGCGAGGTGGAGTATTAACTGTGTAAGCAACTTTTGTTCTGGGGGAACGAAACGGATCGCTATTATTGCCATTACTGGAATTATTTGCCGCACTCTTATTTTTGACACCAATAACTTGATTAATAAAGCTTTCAAAGTCGGAGAATTGACTGGGATCTAC
>NZ_JADEXF010000436.1 GCF_015207245.1 Nostoc cf. edaphicum LEGE 07299 | reverse complement strand
CTTAATAAATTATGATGTTAGTTATTATTTTTAATCTATGTTTACTTTTGTTAATTAGAAGTTAGTTAAGTATTGCAAATAAATGCCAAGATAACTCTATAGGAAGATTGATTTAGTATAACCTTTAACAGGCGATCGCTTACGGTTTAAATAGTTTACACTCCTTCTAAATTTACCGTATTATCTAGCTTTTTAAGCCTTTATACAGTTTTGGTAAATCAGATAGGATTGCTATATCCGAACATCCGCAAAATCTGGGATAACAAGGTTCGGATTTGGATATTTTAATAGTCGAAATTATATTTAATACTATATTGAAACCCCCCAGATTCTATTTGGAGGGTTTGTTTGATTGCTTGTGAGATTTACTTAACTTAGATGTGCCCCTGGTTGTCCGTTCTGGACTACAAAGGAAGCTAAGGTTTTGACTGAGGCATTCATATCAACGATGCTTGATACAACGCGATAGTCACTTTGCCAGCGTTTTGGAGTCAGGTTGCAGCGGACGTATCCTCGGTAAGCACCGTCAAAGAACTTAGTATGGGGATTGTTGCTTAGGGAAGCTTGAACTGGAGCGATAAATGCGGTAGGAAAGTCAGATGTAATTGAAGTTCCTACAAACTCAGTGCCTACCGTCGGTGAGTTTGGGTTATTAAAGTCAAGCTTGAGGTTGTGTACCCAACTAGAATGGATGTCTCCAGTAATTACCACTGGATTAGAGGGTTGGCGCTGGTTGAGAAAACTCAAAAGCCGATTACGTGCAGCCACGTAACCGTCCCACTGATCTACATTGAAGACACTGACACCTGGATTACTATTGAAATTGTACTCGGCTAGCATGGTCTGTTGAGCAATCACATTCCAGCGCGATCGCGATTGATCTAACCCTTTTCGTAGCCATTGCTCTTGTTCTGAGCCTGTCATGGTAGCATTTGGATCAAAAGCTTCGGGGCAGCGAGGCTTAATTCCATCATCACAAGGTTGATTAGTGCGATACTGCCTCGTGTCTAGCACATTGAACTCAGCTAAATTACCGAAAGTCAATCGCCGATAAAGCAGCATATCTGGGCCCTTGGGCAATGAAGACCGACGTAAAGGTATGTGTTCGTAGTAAGCCTGATAGGCATTAGCTCGCCGTTTTCTAAAAGCCTCTTGGGTTTGGTTATCTTCCGGGATTAAGTTGGCGTAGTTGTTGTCAACTTCATGATCGTCCCAAGTGACAATCCAGGGAAAAGCCGCATGAGCAGCTTGAAGATTTGGGTCAGTTTTGTAGAGGGCGTGGCGATCGCGGTAGTCTTTAAGAGTGATAATTTCTGGACTATTATGCTGGCGCAGCCCACCAGATTGTGGCCCGTATTCATAGATGTAATCACCTAGATGAACCACAAGGTCAAGATTTTCCTCAGCTAAATGCCGATAAGCTGTATAGTAGCCATTTTGCCAGTCTTGACAGGAGACAAAAGCAAAGTTCAGTTGTTGAGTATAGCTATAAAATGCTGGTGCTGTACGAGTCCGTCCAATGGGGCTAACTTCCTTACCTGCTTGAAATTGATACCAATACCAACGCTCAGGGTTTAGCCCACGGACATCAACGTGGACTGAGTGCGCTAACTCTGGTGTTGCTAGTACTGTTCCTCGCCGCACAACCTGTTTCATGTTTTCATCAAGGGCGACTTGCCACCGCACTGGAACATTTACCAGTGGCATTCCACCTCCAGAGAGTGGATTGGGAGCCAGTCGTGTCCAGATAACAACACCATCCGGCAAAGGATCGCCAGAGGCAACACCAAGACTGAACGGATAGCTAGAAAACCTTGATTTAGCCAATACCGGATGCCATTGGCTAGCGATTGTTAACCCTGTTAAGAATCCTGCACCCAACAAGAAATTCCGCCGTTTGCACCGATTTGCTAGTAGGCGTGTACCATCCATAAGTTCCATATTCACCCCTTCCCAGATGTAAATACAGTTGGCAAACTTTAGGAGGGTCAGTTGTGAAAATCACAAATAGTGGTTTAAATAATTCGTAATTCGTAATTGCGTTTTGTATGGAGATTTAGACCCTAAATAAAATATCGCTGCTTTTTATAGAAACAGCAGATGTTAATCGGTCTAATAATTATGAATTACTAATTATGTTGATTTGACTTGTCTCCCAATAGCTGCTCAACTTAACACAAGAAACTTACCAACCCAGGATCAAGCAGAAATTAAGATTGTGTTAAGTTTAAAATTTCGATTGGGACATTTAGACCCCAAACGAAACATAGCTGCCGCTACAGGCAATTTTGACAAACCCTTTTCTAATTACGAATTACGAATTATTTAAAATCTGCCATTTCCCTGAACAATGTGCTTAACGGTGGTCAAAGTTTCCAGGCTGATAAATCCCCGGCGATGACCTTTTTGATTAGACATACCGAGAAATACTGAATCTCCCCGCGAAGGGTTGCGGGAAAAACGCGGAGAAGTGTTGATGTAGGTAGAGGCACTGTTAACTCCCAAGGCAAACTGCCGACTTTCCTGGTAGGATTCAGTAACGATAGAGTCGGCATGACCACTGCTGTATTCATTAATCCAGGCGATCGCACCCTCTAAGCTATCCACCAGTTTAAAAGCTACTGTCCTCGTTAAATAAGGGTTTCCCCATTCGCCTTCTTTTACCAGCTGCAACTGGGGAAAGGCTTGGACTAGTTCTGCATCCCCTTTTATTTCAAAGCCTTTTTCCATCAAGCTGTTCCACAAAACGGCTATTGATGATGGCAAGGCTTGACGATGAATTAGTACCTTTTCGATAGCGTTGACTTGATCGGGTTCACTTTGATGGCTATTAAGAATCATCCAACGCACCATTTCTAAGCTACTATTCAGCGACCAATAAAGGTAACAGTTACCCATCGCTGACTTTAAAACTGGGCAAGTTGACTGTCGAACTACTTGCTGCACTAAGCTAGAACGTCCGTAGGGAATCACTAAATTCACGTACTGGTCTTGGGTAACTAGATCCCGAATCGAAGCACCATGTTCTGCTGTAATCAGTTCTAGACAGCCGGGAGCTAGGCCAACTTCTGCGATCGCATTTTGCAGTGCCTCAGCGATAGCGGCGTTGGAATGGCTAGCTTCGGTACTGCCTTTGAGAATTATACAATTGCCAGTTTTGATACAAAAACCCGCTGCGATCGCCCCTAAATCGGGAAACGCCTCATAAATAAATCCAATCACTCCCAAGGGCATTAACTGGGTGTAACTCTGGGAATCTTCTAGTTGATAATCAGCGGTTCTAACGCGTCGCAGCGGATCTGATAATTCCCCCAACCGTTGTAAAATGTCCACTGTCATCTCTAGCCTTGTGGGAGTTAGCTTCAGCCAGTCCAATATCAGCTCAGGCACTGCCATTTCCCGACTGGCTTCTAAATCCAAGGTATTGGCTTCTAGAATGTCGTCAAATGAGCGCTCAATCGCCTTTGCCATTGCCAATACTGCACGACTCCGGTCTGCTCCCTTTGTGAGCGCCAACTTTAGGGAAGCTTGATAGGCTCGTTGGGCACTAGTAATCGGTTCGGGGTGGTCATCCAATTCAACAGTCATTGAGTTAACGTCTGTAGGTAAGCCAGACCATTAGTGCTGGTAGGATAGCCAATAGCACCGCCACCATTGCCCAAGCAATAATGCTGGAACCATTTGCTAATCGCAGTGCTAATGGCAGCCATATAATCACTAGCACGAAAATAATGCCTAGCGCTATAGGCAAATAGCTTTCTCCCAAGCGGGGATGGACAACATGCCAACTATTTCCCATCCAACGCCAAGCCCGTTTGTAGGGATAGGTGGTGGAAAGCTGTTCTAGGACATGACCATTATCTTCTACAACAAAGATTTGCTGACAGCGATCGCAACCAAATGCTTCTGTTAGCGTAATCGGAATTAGCTGACCCCGGCGACGACAGGGACAGGGGTATTCGGTATTGAAATCGATTTTTTCGGGTTTTTGAGATTGCACAAGCGTTCTAATAACTTGAGCGTGTTTTACACGAACTACGAGAATATAATGCCTTGGTAAACACCTTAAAAGCTTCTGTCTTTATATACATAAAAAGGTGATGCAAACATTGCCCTGATTACCAACAGTAGATGCAGCTAACTTTAAGTATTCTACTAATTGCCAAATCAGTACGGAGTTATCTATTTGTAATCTTTCCCCGTAGCTGGCGATCTTGTTTAAAAATTTCCTTCTCTTCATCTGTCGCTTTAAAGGTAGGTAATGTGGTTGCGTTTTGGGGGATTTATTATGCTGACACACCTGATACAATTTTAAACATAGGTGGCAACCACTCCTAAAGCAAATCCTTTGGGAAGGCTACGCTCGTAAACAACACACATCAACAAACCCGCTAATTTCTCTTTAGGTCACTGTCACTATATATTACTATCAGTTCTCAAGGTTAGATCGGCATTATGTCCAATATCTATTCCTTGGAGTTCACAAGTCTTTACAGAGCAGGAATTACTAAAATATTTATTGTAGTGTGTAAC
>NZ_JADEXF010000435.1 GCF_015207245.1 Nostoc cf. edaphicum LEGE 07299 | reverse complement strand
GCCCGACAAGCTCTAGAGCGCAAGAAGACTTATACAGACACCAGCACAGCCCTGAAAGCTAGTTTAGATACTCAAAGCACTCAAGTTGAAACCCTCAAGCGCAACTTAATCCAGCTGGAAAGCAAAATTTCTGAGGCTAAGACCAAGAAAGAAATGCTCAGAGCTAGAATCACTACCGCCAAAGCCCAAGAGCAACTTCAAGGTATGGTGCGTGGGATGAATACCAGCAGTGCAATGGCTGCCTTCGAGCGGATGGAAGAAAAAGTCTTAATCCAAGAATCCCGGGCCCAGGCACTAGGAGAGTTAGCAGGTGAAAATTTAGAAAGCCAATTTGCTCAGTTGGAAGGTAGTAGCGATGTTGATGATGAATTGGCAGCTTTGAAAGCCCAGATGCTACCACCCGCTGCTCCACAAAATCAAGCCCAACTACCACCGCAACAAGAAAGCACTGCTCCTAAATCTAATGAGGTGGTTGATGCTGAGTTAGATTCCCTACGCAAGCAATTGGATCAACTGTAAAATTGACAGAAAACTTATTAAAGATAGTCCCACACCCGTTGGTTGTGGGATTTTACGTCAATAGCCCATAGTCAACAATCCTAATAACTATAAATTATTAACTATGGACTATTGACGACTTTGGGATAAAGTATTGTGTGTGCCAACTTCGATCGCCACCTGATGGAGACTGCAATGAGTAAGGCTGTAATCACCATAACCGATGCTGAGTTTGAAACTGAAGTGTTAAAAGCCAAGCAGCCTGTATTAGTTTATTTTTGGGCTTCCTGGTGTGGCCCTTGTCAATTGATGTCGCCCGCGATTAACTTTGCTGCCAGCGAATATAGCGATCGCCTCAAAGTCGTTAAAATGGAAATCGACCCCAACCCACTTACTGTTAAGCAGTACCAAGTGGAAGGTGTACCCGCTCTCAGACTATTTCAAGACCAGGAAGTTTTGATATCCACTGAGGGAGTCATCGGCAAAGAGAAATTACTTGCTCTCCTAGATACGCACTTAAATAGTAATTAGTCATTGGTCATTGGTCATTAGTCATTGGTCACTTGTACTGAGTTTCGACTGCGCTCAACTACCGCGTAGTCGTTGGCGCAGCCTCTCCAAGAGTTGTATTGGTCATGGGTCACTTGTACTGAGCGCTCCCCTTGGTGCAGCCTCTGGTAGAGAAGTATTGGTCATTTGACAAAGGACAAAGGACAAATGACAAATGACAAAGGACAAATGACAAAGGACAAATGACTAATATACAGTTTGCAAAACGTTTACAACCCCTAAAATCGAATGTATTTGCTGATATGGACAGAGCCAAGGCAGTCGCTTTGGCCGCTGGACGAGAGGTAATTGATTTGTCGTTGGGGTCTTCTGATTTACCAGCCGAGGCACACGTTATTGAGGCGATCGCCCAATCTCTGCACGATCGCAGCACCCACGGCTATCTGTTGTTTAACGGTACCCAAGGATTTCGCGAAGCCGCAGCCAACTGGTACGAACAAAAATTTGGTATCAAAGTCGATCCTCAAACTGAGGTATTACCTCTAATTGGTTCTCAGGAAGGCACAGCCCATTTACCCCTAGCAATACTCAATCCAGGAGACTTTGCCCTGTTGCTCGATCCAGGTTATCCATCCCATGCGGGGGGAGTCTACCTAGCCAGCGGTCAAATCTACCCGATGCCACTACTGGCAGAAAATGGTTTTTTACCAGTTTTTGCTGATATTCCTGCCCCAGTATTGGCCCAGTCGCGGATGATGGTATTAAGTTATCCTCACAATCCCACTGCTGCGATCGCACCTTTATCTTTCTTCCAAGAAGCTGTCGCTTTCTGTCAACAACACAACCTCGTGCTGGTTCACGATTTTCCCTATGTAGATTTGGTATTTCAGGAAACTGGGGAAGAAGTAAACTCTTCTGCCAATCCAAAATCCAAAATCCAAAATCCAAAATCCTTAGTCCCCTCAATTTTGCAAGCCGATCCAGAGAAAAGCGTTTCGATTGAATTTTTCACTCTTTCCAAGTCATACAATATGGGCGGTTTCCGCATTGGTTATGCCATAGGTAATGCCCAGTTAATTAAGGCTTTACGCCAGGTAAAAGCTGCCGTTGATTTTAATCAGTATCGGGGAATTTTGAATGGTGCGATCGCTGCCCTAACTGGGCCTCAAGCTGGCGTAAAATCTGCTGTCACCACCTTCCAGGGACGGCGTGATGCTTTCATCAGTGCTTTACACCGCATTGGCTGGAATGTTCCTACTCCCCAAGCCACAATGTACATCTGGGCAAAATTGCCCTCACTTTGGAGTGAAAACTCCGTAGAATTTTGTACCCAGCTAGTCAAACAAACTGGTGTAGCAGTTTCTCCAGGTGCTGGCTTTGGCAAATCTGGAGAAGGGTATGTCCGTTTTGCCTTGGTGCATGAGCCACCTTTGTTAGAAATTGCTGTAGAAAGAATGGTTGAGTTTCTTCATTAAATTTCTTCTCAAGCTGAACGCCAAGGATTTTTAGTGGCAAAGTTTACCAATGGAACATACGGTATGGATTCACATTTGTGCATTGGCGTCAACTTAAGCTAAAAGCCTTTTCAAATTCAAATCTCGTTTCCAGCCAGCCTCTGGGCTGGAAATGCTGCTCTTGGCGGCTCTGCCGCCAGCAAGGGAGCGGAGCCTCTAGGACGGCATTCCCAGTCGGAGACTGGGAACGAGACAAGGAGACAATATCTAAAAGCTGGTTCTAGGCTGGCTTTCACGTTAAGTTGACACCAATGACATTTGTGTGTACCTACCGTATTGTACTGAACTTAAAAAAGTGTATAGTATTCTTTGTAACTATCTTTAATGCTTAAAATATGTAATTAAACGTATAAAACTATCAAAACATTCTTCATCTTTTTATTGATAAACAGCAGTAACTTTACCCAATCAGGTCTCTCCGTTTCTTAAACTGGGTTTGTACGCTTAGATACCAAAGACGGCTAACAATACAGGTCATGCTTTTAAGCAGCCGTATTGCCAAAAAGCCTGTGGTCAAGACAGCCCAAGCCTAAAAACGGCAGTAGTTTAAAACTTAACTTCCAAACTGACAGAGACTTGAAAACAATGAAAATGACTTTTCAGAAACTTGTAATTGGTGCCTCAATGGCTATTGGTGTGAGCGCTCTTGCCACTGCCCCAGCACACGCTACATCCTTTAACTTCAATAATACAGGAGAAATTAACACTTACACTGGTGGGTCAAATGGTACTTTCATCAAAGGGAACGCACAAGGTGGTACTAACGCTGCCATCAAGGCTTTGACAGATAACAATCCCAGCTCTAACGTTGAGCTTTGGTATAGTAGCGAAACCCCAGGTTCTAATGTTGGCTTCACCGCCACAAAAGGAAACTACAGTGCCACCGTTAGTAGTGTCAATGCTAATGACTGGAATAGTTTTGGTTCCCAATGGCTAGGCGATTTATTGAGTAGCTACACACCATTTCAATCAGTTTGGAACGGGTTTTCAGCCGACAGCAAATCACTAATAACTAGTTATTTTCCTTCCTTGGGAATGGGAGATCCTAACATTGGTGGTTTCCAATTCGGTCAAAATGGCGGTGTGGAACTGAAGTTAGTTGGTCACTTGGATGTAAAAACTAAACTTGCAACAACTATTTCTACTAAGGTTGATGAAAAGTGGAATGCAATTAAATCACAGTTTCCTCAACAAACAACTGCACCAACCCTTTCACAAGTTGAAAGTTTAATCCCACAACTACAAACACAACTGAGCGTAATTTCAGGACAGATTACCACACTGCAAACACAACTCAACGCAATTCCAGGACAAATTACCACACTGCAAACACAACTCAACGCAATTCCTAACATTCCAGCCAATCAAGTAAAAAGGCAACAACTGACAAGTCAAATTTCTCAACTGAATACTCTCAAAAATCAGCTGCCAGGTCAAATTTCTCAACTGAATACTCTTAAAAATCAGCTACCAGGTCAAATCTCTCAACTCACATCATTTAAAGATGTACTGACCCTGCAAGCTGCATTAAATGGATATCAAGGTGAAATTGCAGCTAGTGAAATTGCTAAGGTAGTTACTGGTGGTCAAACTTACTATGCCTATAGCTTTAACCCCACTGCATCCGGTATTACTGCTTCTGATGATGGTGTATCCTACAGTGCAATTTATACTTGGTCAACACCTAAATATGTCTCTCCATCCTCTGTACCAGAACCCTCAGTAGTATTTGGTATTTTAGGTGTTGCTGGTATCTTTGTTACACAACGCAAGTTAAAAAAAGTATCTGGTTGAAACTGCGGTTTCCATTCCAAAAAATAAGTAAGGGAGCTAACAGCTCCCTTTTTTGATGAATAATTCCTTGCACCTATAAGATAATTTAATCTTCTAGGTTATACTTTTTCTAAAAATACTTGCAAAAAATAAATCGCTTGCAAGATTTCACATTTGTATGCCTCTACCAACTTGATTTGTTTTTAATATGGATTTTGTACAATGGTATTACTTACCCTCACC
>NZ_JADEXF010000434.1 GCF_015207245.1 Nostoc cf. edaphicum LEGE 07299 | reverse complement strand
CTGTTAAGCAGGCAAGTTTTGCAGAGTAATCTGGGCGAATTTACATTGTTAATAGATTTGTAGTAACTGCTCGAAACCCAAAAGATTAGACATATAATAAATTCTAGAATACAGACCTGTAGGTATTGTACTTTATGATACTTATCAGAGCCGAACCACGGGAACGAATATTAACAACTGCTACCACGCTTTTCTATCAAAAGGGTATTCGTAATGTCGGTGTAGATGAGATAGTAGCCAAATCTAATGTTGCCAAAACGACTCTTTACCATCATTTCGCCTCCAAGGATGAATTGATTACCGAAGTCATGCGTCGCAGAAGTGAACAATGGCAGCAATGGTTATTTCAAGCCTTAGAGCAGCATCATGGTAGCCCGAAAGAACGACTAATAGCTATTTTTAATGTTTTAGGACAGTGGTTAGTCATCCATGAGTTTCATGGTTGTCCCTTTAGTACCGCAGCTGCTCAATTAGGTGATATACAACATCCCGCCTATGAATTTTGTGTAGAACCGAGACAGATCCTTTTTGCCCACATTACCCATTTGGTACAGGAAGCAGACCTCTGCAATCCGGAAAGTTTCGTACAGCAGATGATGCTTTTAATTGGCGGAGCTATTTTTACAGTCAATATGGAGGGAACCTCAGCCCTCACCACAGTAGGGTATGCTCGTCAAGCAGCGATCGCTTTGCTGTCTGCCCATGAACAACCAGAACTAAATTAAAGATTTAATTTTGATGGCAATAGTCTTAATTAATAAATTTAGAGCCACACCTTATACCTTATGTTAGAAACAGAAAATGAGTCTTATAATTCCAAACAAGCTCCCAGTAGTTCCATACAACCTGCTGAAATTGACAACCCTCAACTCCAGTTACCTCCCCAACAGCCCAAAAAACCACGTCTCAAAATTGTTAAACCCATTATTTTTGTAGCAGCGATCGCGCTTCTTGGCAGCTTAGGATACGTAGGGTATCGTCAATTTTTATATAAACCGCAGCCCAATGGTTTATTTCTCAGTGGTCGAATAGAAGGCTATGAAACTGATATTTCTAGCAAGACTGGTGGCAAAATTGGCGAAGTTGTGGTCAGAGAAGGAGATTTTATTCAACCAGGACAGCTATTAGTAAAGATTGACGATACAGATTTGCGCGCCCAACTACAGGGAACCCAAGCAAGGATCAATGCTGAGAAACAGCGTTTAGAACACGCCCGTCAGCAAATACCAGTTCTCCAAGCAGAATTAGACCAAGCTAATCTCATTACCCAGCAAGCAAAACAAGAAAGCGAAGGTCGAGTTTTAGAGGCAAAAAATTCTTTAGCAGCAGCCAAATCTGAGTTAGTAGAAGCCCAGACAAATTTAAAACTAGCCCAAGCTGAACAAAACAGGACGAGAAATTTATATAGTCAAGGTGTGGTCTCAGCTCAACAACAAGACCGAGACGACGCTCAAGCTGAAGCTGTCGAAGCTAGAGTCATGGTTGTGCGTCAGCAAATTGAAGCCGCTCAAGGCAGGCTGACACAAGCTCAAGCAACCCTACGCAACACACCAATTCGAGCAACAGCAGCATTACAAATCCAAAGACAAATCGCCCAAGCCCGTAGTAATATTTCCCTAGCCCAACAGGAAGTGTATAACGCCCAAGCAGCTAAAGCTCAGATAGAAGCTCAATTGAATTACTTGGTCGTGAATAGTCCTATGGCTGGTAATGTAATTACCCGTTCTGTACAACCAGGAGAAGTAGTTGCCGGTGGTGCGCCATTATTGACATTAGTCAATCTCAACCAATTGTATTTGCGTGGATTTGTTCCTGCTAATGAAATTGCCAAAGTCAAACTAGGGCAACAAGCACAGATTGAACTTGATGGATTGACCAACCAACCACTAGAAGCAACAGTAACTCGCGTAGATCCCAAAGCCAGCTTTACGCCAGAAAATATTTATTTTCAAGAAGACCGAGTTAAACAAGTCTTTGGTGTAGAACTAACTTTAAAAAACCCCCAAGGTATAGCCAAACCAGGTATGCCAGCTGACGCGAGGATTTTGTTACCACAAACACAGGCATCTAAATGATGAAGGATGAAACTGTAACAACTGAATCTGTATCGCCATTGCAGCCTACTCTTACCCGTGTTATTTCCATTCGCGATCTTCAACATCGCTACAGGCAACAAAGTCATAATGCTGTAGATGGTATTAATTTAGATATTTATCAAGGCGAAATTTTTGGACTGATTGGCCCTGATGGTGCAGGCAAATCTACAACATTTCAGATTCTCTCAGGAGTCATGCCACAAACGAGTGGTATTGTCGAGGTTTTGGGTTCCCAACCCCGGAGTCGGCGTTTGCAAATGGGCTACCTCACCCAACGCTTCAGCCTCTATCCAGATTTAAGCGTCCTGGAAAATCTCCACTATGCTGCTGGTTTACGAGAAGTTAGTGAAGCAGCTTTTAAAACGCGGAGTAAATACTATTTGGGTTTGTTGGATTTGGCACGATTTCAAGACCGTTTAGCGGGTCGTCTTTCTGGGGGGATGAAACAAAAATTAGGGCTTTGTTGTGCCTTAATTCATCAACCACAAATATTGCTATTAGATGAACCTACCACAGGTGTAGATCCAGTATCGCGTCGTGAATTTTGGGATATTCTCGCCCAACTGGCCGTTACCGAAGCAATGACTACAGTTGTAGCAACACCCTATCTTGATGAAGCCGAACGCTGTTCACGTATTGCCTTAATCTACGAAGGTAAAATTCAGCAATGTGATACAGTTGCTCAAGTCAAAGCAAGTCTGGGCGTGCAACGTATCGAAGTTTTCCTTCCCATTGCCCAGCTAGACCAAGCCGAAGACATTTTAAAACAAAATGCGGATGTTAATATGCTTACAGATGTCCAACGCTTCGGAGATCATCTGGATGTGCTGACACCGCAACCTAAACAGGCAAGCCAGAGGATTCGATCTGTTTTAGAGCAACAACAACTGCAATTAGAAAGTTTAGTTCTTGATACTCCAACCTTAGAGAATACCTTTGTGGCTCGTTTGCGGGAACTCAAAGGCGATATTCCCACGATCGCTTATCCTCGGCTGCACAAATCAGCATCCACATCTGGCATTGCGATTAAGGCAAATAATCTCAGTAAAATATTTGGTAACTTTCACGCCGTCAAACAAATCAATCTGGAAATTAAATACGGTGAAGTCTTTGGTTTATTAGGTGCCAATGGCGCAGGTAAAACAACTACAATTAAGATGTTGTGTGGCTTACTCAGTGCCAGTTCTGGACGTATGGCTTTGGCAGGAGAAACGGGTGAATTACGAAGTGCCAAAGTTCGGCAACGTATCGGCTATATGTCTCAGAAATTCACTCTTTATGATGACCTGACAATAGAACAAAATCTAGAGTTTTATTGCGGTATTTACGGGATACCTCTTCGTTCTCGGCGTGCCAAAAAAGACTGGGTATTGCAAATGAGCGATTTAGCTGGCAAGGGAAATCTACTAACTGCCGATTTACCTGGGGGTTGGAAGCAGAGAGTAGCTTTTGGTGCAGCAGTCATGCATGAACCCAAAGTTTTGTTTTTAGATGAGCTGACTTCAGGGGTTGATCCATTAGCAAGAAGGCAGTTTTGGCGGCTAATTAATCGATTTGCTCAGGAAGGAATGGCTATTTTAGTAACTACTCACTATTTAGAAGAGGCAGAACAGTGCCATCGTCTCGGATTTATGGTAGCGGGGGAAATTGTCACCCAAGGTACACCACGTCAAGTCAAAGCCGAACAACCGGGACAACTGGTGGAATGGGAATGTGAACCTTTGCAAAAAGCTTCGGATTTCCTCAAGCAGAAATTAGAAAATTGGCGAGTTTCGATTTTCGGTTCTCGTTTACATACTATTGTCGATCGTCCCGATCTAGAGATTCCCCAAATTCAAGCTTGGTTATTTGAGGCGGGTGTTTTCGTTCACAGCTGCCGAGAAATCGAATTTTCTTTGGAAGACGTATTTATTAGTGTGGTAGCGCAAGCACAACAACGTGGTTTAAGTGTGCTGGATGAGTAAGGTCATTGGTCATTGGTCATTGGTCATTGGTCATTAGTCATTGGTCATTGGTCATTAGTCATTGGTCATTGGTCATTAGTCATTAGTCATTGGTCATTGGTCATTAGTCATTAGTCACCCCGGCAACGCACTGGCTTCTGCCGTCTGCCTTATTTCTTAAGAGGTGAATTATTGATGGTGAGATTAAAACGTATATTTGCCCAAACTCTGAAAGAACTACGACAGTTGAGACGCGATCGCCTCACTGTGGCTTTGGCTTTGGCATTACCAATCTTATTATTGCTGTTGTTTGGGTTTGCTGTATCGCTGGAAATTAACAAAATTAACCTTGCTGTCCAAGATTTAGATTTAACTCCTACTAGTCGGGAGTATATTGCTTCTTTTGAACGCACCCAAAAATTTCATGTTGTTAGCCAAGGAGCAAACATCAAAGTTTCCCAAATGCTAAATCGGGTTGAAGCCACCATGGGCTTAATTAT
>NZ_JADEXF010000433.1 GCF_015207245.1 Nostoc cf. edaphicum LEGE 07299 | reverse complement strand
CTCTTCATCGTCGGCAGATAGGCACAACTCTGTAATTGCCAATTCAGTTTTATTGGTAACGGTAAAGGTGAATTGGTCTGACATAAATAGCCTTGCCTTTTAACGATAAATAAATTGCAGATTGTCAGTCACTAGATTATACTGCCACTTGTTTCAAAAGTTGTTATCTAACTGCCAGAATATAGACTTATAGCATTTCACTATAAGGTTGATACATTTAGGTAAGCAGAGGGGCAGAGGAGCAGAGGAGCAGAGGAGCAGAGGAGCAGAGGAGCAGAGGAGCAGAGGAGAGGGTTTGCAGGTTTTACCTAACAGATTATCAGGCAACTTATAGGCGCGACAGCCTACAAACCGGAAATAGTAAAATCCGTTCGATTCTGTCTTAATACAGTTTTGCGTAAAAGCGTAGCATTTTTAATGTAGAGAGATGCATTGACATTGCAGAGAGATGCATTGACATTGCAGAGAGATGCATTGGCATTGCAGAGAGATGCATTGGCATTGCAGAGAGACGCATTGACATTGCAGAGAGACGCATTGGCATTGCAGAGAGACGCATTGGCATTGCAAGGTATTGCCAAATTTAATTCGCTACGAATTAATGAAATGCTGTACTTAATACAACTCATATTTCATTAATTGACAAGGCAACGCTCCGTTGTACACTGCAATTCGCTTAGATGATTTTAGTCCAATCGATTGAGACAGTTCCTTGTTGCCACTGAGTACAAATGCAGTCCAGCCTTTGAAGCGTTGTTTCAATACATCGCCCAAAAGCTTGTAAAATGCCCCTAAATCGCTATCTCGCCCCAGCCGTTCGCCATAAGGTGGATTGCAGAATAAAACCCCACTGTCTGCGGGGGCGACAACATCAGCAAGCTCCATTTGAGAAAACCATACATGGTTATCAACGCCACAGTTTTGAGCATTATTAATCGCTTGCTCGATTATATTTTCATCGCGATCGCTTCCCCAAATAGGTGCGGGCAGATTATCCAGTTGGCTGTCCTTAGCTTCTTGGAGTAGCTTTTCTAAAAGGGATAAATCAAAATCGAGCCAATTTTCAAATCCAAAGGATTCACGAAACAGTCCTGGTGCTATGTTCAGTGCCTTTAAGCTAGCTTCCAAGGGTAAAGTGCCAGATCCACACAGAGGATCGTAGAACATCTGGTCTGGCTGCCAACCCGAAAGTTGAATCAGAGCAGCAGCCAGAGATTCCTTGAGAGGGGCTACTCCAACCGCAGGACGGTAGCCTCGGCGATGCAGACTATTTCCAGAACTGTCGAGTTTGACGGTACAAAAGTCGCGTTCAATATGAACATTAACCCGCACATCTGGTTCATGAAGCTCTACATTTGAACGCTCGCCCAGATTTTCTTTCTGTTGGTCAACGATCGCATTTTTGACCTGGAGAGATGTGAAGTGGCTATGGTTGAGGCGATCGTTTTTGCCCGTGACATTCACCGCCAGCGTCATGTCTGGCGTCAGATAGTTTACCCAATCGATGCTCTGGATACCGCGATAGAGATCCTTGGCATCAAGGCATTTAAACTCATGGATATTCACCAAGATTCGGAACGGCAGCCTAGCCCAGAGGTTGACGCGATAAAGTAGAGTGCGATCGCCCTCAAAGGCTACACCGCAAAACCCCGGCTCTACGGAATGGGCACCCAGTTGCTCTAACTCCTGAGCCGCGAGGGTTTCTAATCCGCGAGCAACCGTTGCAAAATACTGATTCATCCTCTAAACCCAAAGCATTGTCTTCACTACTCACCCATTGACGCACTTTAGCTTAACTCATATCTTGTAACATTCTCTCTCGTTAAGTCTGCGATTATAACCTTAGTAGGGTAGAGGCTGGGGGCAGTGTTTCGACTCCCATCTCTACGAGAGGCTGCGCCAACGACTACGCTCAGTGACCACCTGCCCTCCTGTCTTTCTTCGATAACTCAGCACAACAAGCCCCAGACAAACAAAATCAAGCCTGAGTAAGGACACAGTAAATATTTTTTGAAAGAGATTATATTTTCTTCGGTTTAAGTACTATCTTAAATCAATTAACCTTGCTAATATCAAGCTGAAATACTGTTCAGACACTTTGCAATACAACCCATCAATAAAAATAATCAGAGGGAAAAACTGTGAGTTTAGTATCTGATATTGTTCTGCTGCAAGACTTAACATCATCATCTGATGAGAATTTAATCCAGCTTAAAGCTGTACTTACTGCGACGGTAAATCACTTAACCAACCCGACGTTAGCAAATATATTTGGTGATGACCTGAAATTTGGTATTGCCTCTTTTAAGGATAAGCCACTTGCGCCTTTTGGGGGTTACGCTGACTATGTATATCAAGCAGAAGTCGCTTTGACAAATAATGTCACAACAATTAAAGACAAAATCTTTGACTTTCAAGCTTTTGGTGGCAATGATGAGCCAGAATCACAATTATTTGCACTCTTGTTCGCAGCTTTAGATAACGGCAGTCTTGGTTACAGAGTAGGTTCATTTCGTGTTGTTATAATAGCCACCGATAGTATTTATCATGTTGCCGGCGATCGCGCAGCAGTTATTCCAGGTGATACTATTGCTAATAATGGAGATGGGATAGCTGATGCTTTTGAAGATTATCCACAGGCCGGACAAGTAAAAACTGCGCTAGAAGCAAATAACATTATTCCAATTTTTCTAACTACGAGTAATGTTGCAGCCAATTACGAGACACTAGTTACCCAGCTTGGTCGAGGTGGTGTACTGGCTCTTGGTTCTAAAAGTGAGAATCTTGTTGATCTCATAAAAGAGGCAGTTGCTCGAGCCAAAAATGCAATCAGTACTGATGTCGCTACAACCAAGGGAGACGATACCTTGAGTTTTGGGGATTTTTCGGCTGGCGATAAGGTTATTTTTGCTGGGGATGGTGATGACAGTATTTCGCTTTCTGGTGTTATTGGTAATCATTACATCGATGGGGGGGCAGGTTCTGACATCCTTTTTGGTGGAGCTAGTGCAGACAAAATAGATGGGGGTAGTGATGACGACAACCTTCTGGGGGGCAGAGGTAATGATATTCTTTTTGGCGGTAGTGGAAAAGATATTCTGAGCGGGAATCAAGGCAACGATTACCTACAGGGAGATAGTGGGGACGACTTAGTAGAAGGAGGCGCTGGTTCAGATAAGTTTGCATTTGCAACAGGATCGAAGTTTAATATTAGGGAACTCGGAGTTGATACTATTAGTGACTTCAATCCTGAGCAAGACAAGATTCAACTATCCAAATCTACCTTTACCGCTCTAAGTAATTCAGTCTTTCCGACTCAATTAAATTCCGCAGACTTTGCCACCGTTACGAACGATACTTTAGCTGCAAGTAGTAGTGCAGCGATCGTTTATAATAGCGCAAATGGTAGTCTCTTTTACAACCCTAATGGTTCGGCGGATAATTTTGCTGAGATTAATTCCGGGGGTAAATTTGCACAATTGGATGCTACCTCTTTTCCTGCTCTAACTACCGCTAGTTTTGAAGTAGTTTTGTGATCAGAATTCAGGAGTCAGAATACAGGAGTCAGAATAGTGGAAAGATCAGGAGATAAGTTGAAGGGATGAATATACTTGTGATTGATTTAGCTTCATTTTCAACTTTACATAAGAGACTTCCAAGGAATAAAGTATTCAGGAAAAGTGAGATGCTCTCAGACAAAGGAATTGAACTGAGATTAATCTATATTTTTCTAAAATCAATCACTGTCTGACGATAAGCATCTGGCAAACCTGTATCAAAACACTTGCCTTTAACAACATATCCTGTCATTCCCTCTTCCTGACGCAATTTTTCAAGACAAGATGTTAACTGAAATTCACCTCGTTCTCGGAAATTTTGGTTGATATGTTCTGCTAAAAAGTCAAAAATTTTCGGCGTTAGTAAATATAAGCCAAATATACCTAAAAAATCATTTTCTGACATTCCCTCTACACGTAAATGCTGTTGTGCATACTCAATAGTAGGTTTTTCATAGAGTTGGGTAACTGACAAAATCGAGTTTAACTCTTGCCAAACCCCTGTTATACACCCAGCTTTATGAATAATTTCTGCTGGCATTGTAGTTAAGCTAACAACGTTTTGATTAACTTGTTCGTAAACATCTAAAACTTGACGCGCACAAGATTTTTCAATGTCAGATGCATAAATGTGGTCGCCCAACATGAGCAAAAACGGCTCATTTTGTACCCAATCTTTGGCACAAAATACTGCATGACCATAGCCTAATTGTTCCTCTTGTAACAAAATGGTAATTCTGCTACCTAAATCTTCAAGATATCGGCTATATTCTTGATTTTGCGGTGAAAGTTTTTCGAAAAGTTCTTTTTTGGGTGGTTTTTTCAAGAAATCTACAAATATTTCTTTGTCATCTGGCTGCACCACAATCCCCACTTCTGTAATTCCTGCACTAATCGCCTCTTCAATAATTGCAAGAATCACAGGTTTTGCCCTACCATCTCGATCGATAATCGGGAAAAGTTCTTTTTTGACAACTTTAGT
>NZ_JADEXF010000432.1 GCF_015207245.1 Nostoc cf. edaphicum LEGE 07299 | reverse complement strand
GAATAGGGGAATAAGGATTTTCATCCATTGATTGTGGGATTTTCCCGTGATTGACTGTCTTGAAAAGTGACGCTCCTCCGTCGCTCTAAGCTTACCCCTGCTCTTAAGCAAGCTAGCGTCTCGTAGATAAGCTATGCCGTAGGCTTTACGCTGTGCTAACGGAGAGGCGGAAGTCGGCGCACCCTGCGGGATCTTGCTACAGACTTTCCGCAAGATCCAAAATCTAAAATCCAAAACTGGTAAGTAGTAAGACAAAATTAATTACACAAATTTCGACCTGAAACCCTTATGTAGCCTAAAACCTAATGTGTAAATATTTCTGTCCGATTACTTATTACCCCCTACGGAGTAGAGCAATACTGGTAGCAGTTCCAATGGCACTGCTAAAAATATCGATTAAGCCTTTGACATTGGCAGAAATGCCGTTATAAATCGCCATTCCCCCACCTCCAGCTATCAATACCGCCAAAACTGGTGCAAAGATGCTCAGGAAACATAAAAATGCTACATCAGATGCTAATTCAGCACCCGACTTCACCAGTACAACAGCTGCTAAACCTACTAAAATGTTGTAACCAAGTTGAACACCAAACAAGGAAATAAACCCTGTCAGCCATGCCCAAATAGGACGACCTTGTAATGGCAGCAAAGATAAACCAACTGCGATCGGTGCAAATAATGCCGTCAGCAGCAGAGCAGCTTCCAAAATATTTACAAAGCCCCATTGCAGGGCATACAGGATAAAGCGAATGATGGGGATGGCAGTATCTCGAAACACACTACCTGGATCATTGGCAAACTGAACAGCAGTACCGATTTGACCAGGTAAAGTTCTATTCCAGAGAAAACTAGCAAAATCTCGTAGTGGTTGGAGTGGAGATTTAGCTTGCTCTTCAGCTTTGGTAACAATTGCCTGTGCCTGGGCTTGCTTTGAGTTCCAGCACTCAACTAACTCTGTACCGACTTTTCCTTGACATTCGCTATAGAGGTTTTCTAGCTGTTGTCTAGCGATACTGCTAATTGCCACATTGGTAATAGCATCTCGAAATGTTAGTTCACCAACTTGAAGCTGAAGAACGCTTTGCACTTGGTTGTAAGCGAAGCCTCGGATAACAGTAATTGTCTTGGCCAGCATATTGCCGTTGGCCCCCAAGAAAATCATAATCACGAAGGGCCAAACAAAGATTGATGCCAGTTCTGACCATGATTGCTTTTCAATGATTTCCTTACCAGTGGTTAGTGCCACAAATAAGATGCTGGCGGCTCCCAAGGTGATGCCCAATTTAATCAAGCCAATCCATAATGCCGAACCGAGCGGATCTAAAGTAACTAGCCAGACCGTGTTCCACGACTCAACTGTGGCACGAGAAAGTTCTAAAGAACTGGAGATAATTTCTAGGGCATCGGATTCTCCGCCTGTTACTGGAAATGATTGAGCAATAATGTGGATCATGAGTGTCGAAAGCGTTAGCGATCGCAGCTAAAATTGACAGGACTTACGGATAAAGAATAAGTTTGCGGATCGTCCCATAAAGCCTGCGGCATAGCTCCGCTTAGGGCGCAGCCTCTCATAGAGAAGGGAAGACACGAAGAAATGAAAGGTTTTGCGTAAGTTGTTATTGATTTACAATGTCTAATTAATTACTTAGAGGTAGTACAGGCACGGCATAAATAAACCAACCATAGCCCTACTCTTAAAACTTGCTAGAAAATAGTTAAAAAGGTTGATTAATCAGACTTTTGGCTTCCGCCCGTACTAGCTCTAAGATTCCAATTCCTAGCTACTGCTTGTCAGAACCAAGGGTAATGCCACCAGGCATGATCAATAACCCCGCCTGTTGAGTGGCAGCATTGCCTGCGGCAACACTCTTACGGCGATCGGCAGTATTGATGGCTGAAAGTTCCTTGGCTGTTTGAGCGGTTAAGGTGTTACTCAATGCCCTGTCAATGCGTGCTTGCTGGGCTTCTTGAAGCATTCGCTCGTTGACGCGACTGGTAATGGCAGTCTGTTGGGATAGGTTTTGCAAAATCTGTTGGGTGACATCTAAACTTTGGGATTCCTCACCCAAGCTGACGCTTTCTTGAGTATCTTGTTGAGTAGCTTGCTTAATTTGAGCCATCTGACTTTGGGCTGTTTGGCTCAAAGTAGCCTGATTAGCGATCTCTGTAGCAACTGTTCTAGTAGCATATTTACCAAGGTCTTCACGGATACCATAAGAGCTTTGACCATTGGTTTTGTTCTCCAAAGTTTCAGACAGCACCGCACCAGGGTCGTTGTTGGCAGAACCGTTCATAATTCCTGCCAAAACTTTGTTTAAATCTGGAATTTGAATTGCACCCAAGGCAGAATTGAGCAGATTGCCAAGAGGATTAAATAGGTCATTTTGAGCGAAATTTTTGACATCTCCGACAAAATCATTGATTTGAGATGCTGTGTCTGCGGTGAAAATACTACTACCAGTAGTTTTGTTACTAACAGCAGCAGCTACTGGATCTCGACCGTCGTCTTGAGTGCGAGCAAGGGCTGGACTGGCGATAGAACCAAGTTCAAAAATTAAAATCAGTGCTATCAATTTGATAAAGGTAAGTTTAGATTTCATGATTCACCTTCCTTAATGCAGTTTTTAGATATATCAACTTGCAATCAGGCTACTTTCAGCCTGTTGGCCATCGTTACTTTCTTGGCGATCGCTTCCTCCTTGCAGAGATGCTCCGCTTTGGTGGAGGCTGTCCGCAGGATTTACGGCTGGGCGTAGCCAATCGCGCAATGCTGCGGTTTGATGTATCTCTTGACCAATATGCTTAAACCCTCTGTTTTCCTTCAAAGCAGGAATGTAAGCATCTGTAAACGCTCTCAGTCCTAACAGATTGCCTTTAGCGGTATCTGGATACTGAGCCATCACCCGTTCTCGTGCTTCCCGTTCATCCTGGTTATTGGCAACACTGGCCAGCATCATTTCTCCAGGGTAAAAGCGGGTACGCCAGAATCTACCACCTGTTTCTACTAGCCAGCAGGAATAAAGGTCGCTGGTACGGGGCAAAAATGCTTCAGTCGCATTTTGACTGATAATATTGACGGGATAGCCCAGATACTGTTGGAAAGAAGCAATACCGCTACTGGTAATACGTCCGGTAATCCGGTAGGTCATGTTCTGCATAATTTGAGCGCCTGTCGAACACTCGCAAATGGTATCCGGGTCTTGGGACATCAGCAGAACAGCAATGCCTTCTTTCCTTCCCGTGGCACAAGTTTCGCCTATAATCTGGGCAAAGCCATCTTTACGTAACAATACGGAAAGCTCATCGCCAATAAACAAACTCTTGGGATGAGATAGAGCATTACGGATACAGGCACTGTGGGCGTTAATTGCCATTAAGTAAGCATCCTGCTCGTTACTCAATCCACTGAGGGCAAAGAATTTAATCGCCGGTAATGGGGAAAAAGTGCTGGGACGAGCGATCGCTTTTCCCAACCTAGATGCGAGTAAAGCACTAATCTGATTCTGGATTTGGTTGAGTGCTTGTCGGTCAATTTCTTCAAAGGATCTCAGATTAAGGCGCTCTCTGGTGCAGAACTTGACGAAATCTGGTAGCGTGGGTATCTGCTGCCATTCTGGTGAAAGCCAGCCCATCTCAAAGGCTCGGTTGTAGCGAGTAATAATTTCTGGGTCTTTTAAAAATACGTCCAAAGCTTTGACTAACAAGGCATCAACCCGTTGAGCTAAATGAGGATTTTTGACTTTACCCATTGCGATCGCTGTTAATGCTTTGCGAATAAAGTCCTTCCAAGACTCCATGCGCCGTTCCCGTTCTGACTTGTCGAACCGTCGCAAATCTGGCGGTTCCAGTAGGTTACTGCTGCCACTGGAAATATCGTAATATGCTCCTTGCTCGCCCAAAAGCTCAATTGCCGTTTTGAAAGTGCTGTTACCACTGGCAGAGATATCCATACCAACAACGGGAATATTGTTCGCTAATGCCTCTAGAGCAAAGCGCCATCCCAAAACGCTCTTTCCTGAGCCGGAAGTACCTGTAATTAGAGCGCGTCCAATCTGCTGGTGAAATAAGTCAACATAAATAGGCTTACCACCACGACTGGTAAGGAATTCCACACCTTGTTTATCGATGTCCTTGGGGACAGTTAAAGGCATAATCCCAGCCACAGTATGGGTATCTAAAGTTATTCTGCGTTCGCTGAGATTGCCTCCGTGCAGCAACCATTTGCAGGTAATTGGCAGGGTTTGCAGCCAAATTTCCCAAGCAATATTACGCTCTCGAATTACTTTGGCAGTCTCAAAACTGTTAGCCAATAAGTTGCAAGCGTGGGTTAACTCTTGGGCGCTGTGACGATAAACTAGAAATACAGGCGCACAGTGCAACGCTTTTGTCCCTTCGTAAAGTCGTCGTTGAGCTTCAAAAGATTCCTCCTGTTTGATTTCCGCTCCAACGTCCCGTCCCTGTCCTTTAGTTATGGCTAAAGCGCGGGCAGTTTTGGATTGTTTTGCCTGACGCGCCAGGTTGTCTTGGATTAAGAAGTCATTACT
>NZ_JADEXF010000431.1 GCF_015207245.1 Nostoc cf. edaphicum LEGE 07299 | reverse complement strand
ACCCTAACCCTCCCCGTATGTATTGGGGAGGGAACAAGATTTCTTCTTCCCCCCTTTACAAGGGGGGATTAAGGGGGGTAATTCGACTTGTGTGTACACTGTAGACCTCTAGGCAGGGAACACATTCTGGGAGGGCTGCCGCCTCCAGTAGCTTGAGAAGAGGCAGCAGCCCTTTTTTAAATACATTCCCAGCCTGGAGGCTGGGAACAAGACGACACAAGCCTTTGGGCTTTTCTTAGTGCCATTCGGGTTAGAAAGGATAACTCAAAGTAATATTAGCTTTCGGAAGTTTCCTGAGAGAACTTCTTATGAATAGTTCTTGTGGATTCCCCATCAGCAGCTACTGTGATGAGATAGTCCATTAAACCATCTGAAAAGGGAAGACGTAGGTGGAAAGTACCATCGGGTTTAACTTTGATGGCATGACCGCCAATGTTTACGTTGGTATTTGGTTGAGTTGCTCCGTGAATAATTAACTCAGCATCAGCCACAAACCAAAAATCTCCGTAGGGACGACTGAATACCCGAACGTTAGCGGAACGAGCTATAAGTAACCAACGTAGTTTACCGCCGTCGGCATCGCCATCAGCAATATAACCAATTTCAACCATGTAATCGCGATCGCTCACGGGAATCGCCACAAAGCGATCGCGTGCTACTTCTTCAGATTCATACTGCTGGACAAGTTGGGGACTTTGATAACTCAAGTCAATGCCGGTGACATCATACAGCCGCACTACTAATTGGGAACCCCCCTGTTGTCGCAGTGCTTCTGCCTGAGCTTTGGAAATCTGCCAAGAGACATAAGCCCACTTGGGAGTCCGGGGTGTGAGAACAATACTGCTCTCTTCTGGAGCAGTTTCTGCTTCTACATCTGCCAAAGCAATAGCGGTTTCGCTTACTAATGCTACATTTTCAACGACGGGATCTTTTGTCGTTGAAAATGTAGGCACTGGACTAAAGACACGAACGATCGCAGAACGGGCAATGAATAACCAGCGTTGTTTACCGTCGTAGACATCGCCATCAGCGACATAGCCAATTTCAGCTATGTAGTCGCGATCGCTGATGGGAATTTCTACAAAGCGATCGTGTGCTGTCTCTTCACATTCATACTGCTGGACAAACTGAGGATTTTGATAACTCAAGTCTATTCCAGTCACATCATACAGCCGCACTACCAATTGAGAGCCGCCTTGTTGCCGCAGTGCTGCTTTTTTGGCTTCGGAAATCTCCCAAGAAACTTCAGCCCATTGGAAAGTGCGGGGTGTGAGGACAATACTGCTCTCTTCTTGGACATCTACCAAATCAACATCTGTTTTATCCGCGATTGCGACATCATCAACTACGGGATCTGGATTCACAGGACTGGAGACATGAACGATCGCAGAACGGGCGATAAATAACCAGCCATCGCCATCAGCGAGATAGCCAATTTCAGCCATGTAGTCGCGATCGCCCTGGGGAATGTCCACCAATCCTTCGTTTTCTGTTTCCTCAGATTCATACAGCTTTACAAGCTGCGGAGGTTGATAACTCAAATCTATTCCAGTCACATCATACAGCCGCACTATCAATTGAGAGCCGCCTTGTTGCCGGAGTGCTGCTTTCTTGGCTTCGGAAATCTCCCAAGAGACATGAGCCGATCCATCAGTATCTGGTGTGAGGACAATACTGCTTTCTTCTTGAGTATCTACCAAACCAATAGCTGTTTCGCCTGCAATCGCCACACGATCAACTATCGGATCTGGATTTACAGGACTGAATACACGAACAATTGCGGAACGGGCGATGAATAACCAGTGTTCGCCATAAGCGATATAGCCAATTTCAGCTATGTAGTCGCGATCGCCCTGGGGAATTTCTACAACGCGATCGTGTGCTGTCTCTGCACATTCGTACTGCTTGACTAACTGCGGAGTTTGATAACTCAAATCAATGCCAGTCACATCATACAGCCGCACTACCAATTGAGTACCGCCTTGTTGCCACAGTTCTGCTTTCTTGGCTGGGGAAATCTCCCAAGAGACATGAGCCGATGTATAAGTATGTGGTGTGAGTACAATACTACTTTCTTCATCTGCATCAACCAAACCACTAGCTGTTTCGGCTGCGATCGTCCCATTTTGGGCATCCGATCCGAAAGTGCTAGCCCAAGCACCAACTCCCGCACCCGCTGCTAAAGCTGCGGCCAAATCTGTGGAGTTAGCTTCCCCAACAGTCGGCTCGGCGGGAAGTTCTGACTCTGGCAAAGTTAAAGTGGGTTCGGCTGCGTCCGCTACCACATTCAATGCATCTTTACTCAATACATCTTCTGGAAATTCCGGTAAATCGAGCAGTGAGGATGTATCTGTCTCTGATGCTTCCACATCGGCTATCACTTCGTCAGATTCCGCTAAGGGCAATTCATCTACTGAGGCTGTATCTTCAGTTGAGGTGATACTCTCTAGCCAGTTCAATTCTGCCTGAAGTTCATCATCTACCTCATCTTCACTAATTGCTGTGTCCCAATATCCAAAATCAGATGTTGCTTGTGGCACATCTGGTAATTCTGGGAGTGGGGCTGTCACCTCAGATAAAGGCAGTTCCACATCAGACACTTCTTCTGGAATATTACCTGGGTAAGGATATGAAGTATTTACTACAGCTGCCGGGGCTTCTATATCCCATGCAACTTCATCAGGCTCAGGAGTGTATGTTTCCGTATAATTACTGTGATTTACAGTCTCATCAATGGCGTCTGTTTCTGTTTCTTTGTTATTAAAGGTAGACCAAGTAGCCGCCCCGATGCCTGTTGCTATAGCTGCACCACCTAAAGCCGCGGCTCCTAAGTTGTTATTTTCTGAGCCATTAGCTACGCCCGATGTCGCGCCTTCATAGAGGTTAGAAGTACCATTAGTTGTCTCTTGTACTAAATTTGCTGTCTCCTGAGTAGCATTTTGGTTCAGGTCAGATTGTGTTTGAGCATAGATGTTAAAAGGAGTGCGATCGGGGGTTTCTTGCTCTTGAAAGTGCGGTACTGCCTGCTCCTCCAGCGTCGCTCCATTCAGGGAGGAAACTGTGCTGGCATCGAGCGCCGCCGTTTCTCCATTGGGTGGATGAGGATTTGATTCTGGTAAATTGTCTGTTGTCTGAGCGGGCAATGGACGTTTTCTCAGAATCCACCATAGTGCAGATCCACCTACAGTTATAAAAAAGACAGGTAGCAGCAACCACAATGGTGTTTCTCTATTTACAATTGGATCGCTTTGTGCAGGAGCAGCCACAAAGGGCTGTTCGCCAAATGCAGAACTAGTGGCATTAGGGGAAGGCGTAGTTGCTGGTGTCGTTTGGACACCGGGTGAAGTCGCAACAGCAGGTTGTAATACGCTGGCTGCGATCGCCTCAGCTTCCGCAGTTCTACCTCTTTCTATAGCCTGTTGTCCTGCGGGTGCTAGGGTAAACCCCAGAAAATCTACTGTGGTTAAACTCTGATCTTTTTTGTAAACGTAAACTAAAGGTTGCGAGAAGGGATATCTCGCATCAGCTGGCAAGGCTTGATGTAATTGCAGAACTCGCACACCTTTCAACTTCGACACCTGATTAGCTAACACATAGCTGATGCCGTCTTTGCCCAGTTGTTTGATGATTTCTGCGGTATTATCTTCACTTACTTGGGTAGCATTGGCCCCTGTAGCAAATTCAGCATTTTTGAAGGCTGGATAAGTACGAAAAGTATTGCGAGTTTCACTCGTATTCGGGCGATCGATTAACCGAATCTTGGCTGAAGGCCCTCCCAGTTGTGACCAATTTGTAATTTGCCCCCGAAAAATCCGGGCAAATTGCCTACTAGTCAAGCTTCCTTTGAAAGGATTGTCTGCACCAACCACGATCGCAATCTTTTCACGCTGCAAACGAACTTGTTCTAGTCCTTGAGCTTTTTCTGCTGGCGTCAACCCGCGCCCCATTGCGACTATATCGATTTTGCCATCTAGCAAATCTTTCAGCGCAGTCTCAGTGCCGTTTGCAGCAACTTCAACCTTTTTACCGATAAACTGTTTTTCAAAACTTTCTTTCAGGCTTTGGTTGATTGCACTCAAGCTACTGGAACCGTCAATCCGCACTATCGATTCATTCTGCCCTGCTTGTGGCAGTGGCGAAGAGGTAGCTTCAGGTGTAGATTGTGCCAGCATCGGTGCTGATACCACCAGAGATGCTGCCATTGGGGTTGTAGCTAAAGCAACCCATAATAACAGTCTGACTATCGAAGTATGTTTTTTTTCTTGTTGCCACATAAGCCCCTTAATTAAAGTAAAAAATAGAAAGCCTGCCAGTCCTAAATCGCGATCTTTATAAAGATTATGGAGGAGACGGGCTAATTATACATCTGAGTTATCTTTAGTTCTAATTACTTTAAAGCACTTATGCTGATTTATACTTCGCTGCAACGTGGATAGCATGATAATTTATACTCTAATTGCCAAAGTCTGTTTACTATAAATTCTTCTAAGTTATATTGCAACTTATACACAAGTTGGTAGTTTATGACCGCGATTATGAATTATTG
>NZ_JADEXF010000430.1 GCF_015207245.1 Nostoc cf. edaphicum LEGE 07299 | reverse complement strand
GCTCAAGGCAGCTTATGGTTAATCATCCCAAATGGAATCTGGCAATCATGACGATTCAAATGAAAAAATCCCCCAAGTTTACACAGTTACATACTTACCTGAATTTGCTACTTGGGGAAGCGAAAAAAGGCTTATAAACATCATTGAAAACTACATTGGTCTGCCAATCATTTTTCATGGTGTACATCTCCGCAAAGATTTCCCTAATAAAAGTCAGTTTGGTACACAACTATGGCATAAAGATGCAGAAGACCGCCGCATGATCAAAATCATTATTTACTTAAATGATGTTGAAGAAAAGCAGGGGCCATTTGAATATATCCCAGCCTCTTTAACCTCTTTATTTAGATTAAACTATTACCGTACTTACTACAAGCTTTGGCAATCTGGTCATTTAGGCATCACAGATGAAGAACTAAATGAAATTATCCCGAAAGAGGCTTGGAAATCTTGTACAGGATCGGCAGGAACTGTCATTATTGTCGATCCCAAAAAAGCCATACATCACGGTACATCACGCACAGAACATAGGTTAACTTTATTCTCGTGCTATACTTCTACTTCTCCCGAACGTCCAGAAGTTTGTACTCAATATCGAGACAATACTTTTCCCCAACCAAAGTTAACTGAACCAGTTAGTAATAGCGCCATCTAGTTCAGTTAAAACAAGCTGCTTGTTAATCTAAAAAACCGCTCAAGACTATTATTGATGAGATTTTTTAAAAAGAATTCAGAAGTCAGAATTCAGGAGTCAGAATCAAGATGTTCACGGACTCTCGTTCGCGCGTCTCCGTTCGCGCAGCGTCTCCGACAGGAGAAGGAGAAGAGAAGACTTTACGCTACGCTATCCGCTTTTTCGGTCAAAATTAATTCTGACTTCTGACTCCTGACTCCTGAATTCTGTTCGATAACAAGTTAAGTTTTCAAATTTGCCAAGTTTTATTGTCGTCAATATTCCTATCGAGGTTATTCATTCATGATCTTCACTCAAACTACACTCAAAGACGCATTCATCATTGATTTAGAAGAAAAGCCAGACCACCGTGGTTTTTTCGCTCGGTCTTTCTGCGCTCAAGAATTTGAAGCACATGGATTAAAGCCAACAGTTGCCCAATGTAACCTGTCTTTTAATTACAAAAAAGGCACTATCCGGGGAATGCACTATCAAGTTCTGCCAGCAGCAGAAACAAAATTAATTCGCTGTACTAAAGGCGCAATCTACGACGTAATTATTGATATGCGTCCTGAATCTCCTAGCTTTTTATCACATATTGGTGTAGAGCTAACCCCAGAAAATCGCCGCGCTTTATATGTTCCAGAAATGTTTGCTCATGGCTATCAAGCGCTCACCGATGAGACTGAAGTTGTATATCAAGTGGGTGAATTTTACACCCCAGGATATGAAAGAGGTTTACGCTATGACGACCCATTCTTTAACATTGATTGGCCTCTAGATGTGACTGAAATCTCTGAGAAAGATTTAAATTGGCCTTTGTTGAGAATGATGACTGTTGGCGTATAGACTATTTCTCTGTGCCAGGTGTTTTCCACACAACACACTGGCTCCTCTGTATGAGGTAAGGTACTTCCAAAAAATATACCATCGCTATAGAGGCAGGGGGAGGCAATATGCAAGAGCAACTCATACCAAAGAAAAGTTTGCCCAAACCTACAGAAATGCTGTGGAGCAAATTATCAAAAATCATAGCCGGAAAAACAAACTGCTGTTATGGCATCTAGCAAGCAACCAGTTAGTAGCTATCATTAATGATAATTCCTATGAAAATGTACTTAATGTTTAGCTATAAAAAATTATTAAGTGCAAAATTATCGAGAATTTGTAACACAACAAACAGTTCCAAAAAGGAGTTTAGTTCATGATTATTATCGATCGCGCCTTACAAGCCCGTGCAGCAGCAGGAAATCCTATCAAGGTGGGAATGATTGGTGCTGGTTTTATGGGTCGAGGAATTGCCAACCAAATTGTCAATTCAGTGCCAGGAATGGAGTTAGTTGCTATCTCTAATCGTCAGATTGGTGCAGCTAAACAAGCTTATTCGGAAGCAGGGATTGAAGATATTCAAGTTGTTGCAACTATCAGCGAATTAGAAGATGCGATCGCTAACGGTAAGTATGCAGTCACAGAAGACGCTAAGTTACTGTGTCGGGCTGAAGGCATCGATGCATTAATCGAAGTCACGGGTGCAGTGGAATTTGGCGCTCAGATCGTTATGGAAGCGATCGCCCATTGCAAACATGTGATCATGATGAATGCCGAACTCGATGGCACCATTGGCCCCATCCTCAAAGTGTATGCCGACAAAGCAGGTGTGATTCTCAGCGCTTGTGATGGCGATCAGCCAGGAGTACAAATGAACCTTTATCGCTTTGTCAAAAGCATTGGTTTAACTCCCTTATTGTGCGGTAACATTAAAGGACTCCAAGACCCCTATCGAAATCCCACCACCCAGGAAGGATTTGCTAAACGTTGGGGTCAAAAGCCCCACATGGTGGCTAGCTTCGCCGACGGAAGCAAAATTTCCTTCGAGCAAGCGATCGTTGCCAATGCCACAGGCATGAAAGTCGCCAAACGGGGAATGTTGGGATATGACTTCAGCGGTCATGTCGATGAAATGACCCAGTTATATGATGTTGAACAACTCAAAGAACTGGGCGGTATTGTCGATTATGTAGTTGGAGCAAAACCAGGCCCAGGCGTATACGTATTTGCCACTCACGACGACCCCAAGCAACGCCACTATCTCAACTTATATAAATTAGGCGAAGGCCCACTTTACAGCTTCTATACTCCTTATCACCTCTGTCATTTTGAAGTTCCCTTGTCCGTAGCGCGTGCTGTTTTATTTGGTGATGCCGTTATGTCTCCACTAGCAGGCCCGCTAGTAGATGTTGTCACCACCGCCAAAATCGACCTGAAAGCAGGAGAAACCTTAGATGGCATTGGCTACTACATGACCTACGGACAATGTGAAAATTCCGATATCGTCCAACAGCAAAATCTTCTACCAATGGGTTTAGCTGAAGGGTGTCGCCTCAAACGAGATATTTCTAAAGATCAAGTCCTCACTTATGAGGATGTAGAATTACCTGAAGGCAGACTTTGCGACCAACTACGAGCTGAGCAAAATGCCTATTTCGCTCCAGAAAAAATCTTAGTAGCAGTTGGATAATATCGGTTCTCAAAACATTTGCCACAAATGAATTAGCTGTAGGGGCGTAGAGTAGAGTCAAGGCGAATAGAATTCGTGGCTACACAAGCTAAGAAAGAACTGAGGGTTTTAAATTAAACCCACGTAGGTGGGTTTTGCCTGTGTAGACGCGGTTTCTAACCGCCGATTTAACTAAAGTTGTTGATAGTAACTTGCTGGGGAGCGTTTCAACAAACCCGATCGAAACTTTAGGTCAAATTTCATGAAAATTGCTCTCGTCCATGATTATTTAACCCAGCGAGGTGGGGCAGAGCGTGTGTTTGAACTGCTTTGTAAGCGCTATCCCGAAGCAGATATTTTCACATCTTTGTACGATCCCCAAAAAACTATCGATCTAGGCGATCGCATAGTTAATACAACTTTCTTACAAAAGATTCCTGGTGCAGCAAAATATTTCAGGTCAATGGCTCCTCTATATTTTCCTGCCTTTCGTGCCTTGGATCTGCAAGACTACGATTTAATTATTAGTAGTAGCACCAGCTTCGCTAAAGCAGTGCGAAAAAATCCCAATGCCCACCACATTTGTTTTTGCCATAATGTCACCCGTTTTTTATGGGATACAGCAACTTATTTAAGAGAGTACGGGGACTATAGATATTTTGCTCCTTTAATCGAACAAGTATTTCAAGTCATGAGAAAGGTAGACCTGAAATATGCACAGGAGCCTGACCTTTACATTGCTAATTCTAGTGTTGTTGCCCGCCGTATTGAAAAAATTTATGGCAAGAAGGCAATGATGGTAAACTATCCAATTGATACTAGTAAATTTCTTTTTTCAGATATAAAAGATGAATATTATCTGGCCTCTGCCCGGATGATCAGTTATAAGCGACTTGATATAATAGTCGAAGCTTTTAATTGGTTAGGGTGGCGGCTATTAATATCTGGTGATGGGCCAGAACTAGCACGGTTAAAATCCAAAGCATTACAAAATATTGTGTTCTTGGGACACGTAAGTGATAGAACCCGCAAAAACTTATTTTCCAAAGCCAAGTCTATTATTGTCGCAGCCTTAGAAGATTACGGATTAGTTCCAGTAGAGGCTAATGCAAGCGGTACACCAGTCATCGCTTATGGAGCGGGTGGAGTATTAGATACTCAAATACCAGGTGAAACAGGAGTCTTTTTCAAAAGACAAACACCCGAATCTTTACAAGTTGCCTTACTAGAAGCAAATGGTATTTCTTGGGATTACGATCGCATCCGCAATCATGCAGTAGCAAATTTTTCAGAAAATGCATTTTTTGGCAAGGTTGAGCAAATTATTAATCAAGCTTGTGGCGTGCAGCAATTATTCATTTGATTGAGTAGTCATTAG
>NZ_JADEXF010000429.1 GCF_015207245.1 Nostoc cf. edaphicum LEGE 07299 | reverse complement strand
CCAGTCCCCAGTCTCTAGTCTCTAGTAGTCTGCCAACCCAAAAATGCTAGGTGAGGTCTGGGGAAAGGGTAAGGGATTTAAAACCTTTCCCCCTTCCCCTTTACCCCGCCAAGTTCACTTGGCGAACTACTAGTCTCTAGTCCCTATTTTCAAGACAGGCATCAGAACTTTCCAAAACGAATTAAAAACCTTTAACACAAGGCTGTTCGGTGGATTTTCAAACAATACTACTTATGCCAATTTGGTATGACTCTGCAAATTAAACGACTTCAAGCTCCATTGCTTCCAGAAGCCAAAAACCTCCTAGCTGTTTGCTTTATCTGCCTAACTGCATTTAATGGTCTCATATTTTTGTTGACTCTATTCACCGCTTTCAGGGTCAATAAAATTGCCGATCGCAAGACGACTTTTGCTCAGTTGGTAAATGGTGAGACAATCTACATTTCTGAGCAAGACCGCAACTGGCGCTATCCAGCTGTAATTCAAAAGGTAGTTAGTGACTGGACAACCCTAACATTTAACTGGGATGACAAACTCACTGGCACTAATCAACCAGACCAAGGCATTCAAGTTGGTAGAAATGGGCGCATTCCCACAAATACTTGGTTTGCTTCCCTGCTGCTAGAACCGGAATTTGCCAAAGCTTCTCTGCCGAAGATTGCCGAATTAGTTCCTACTAGCTTCTTTTCAGGTCAGCTGCGTAGCACCACTATTATTTCCTATCTGTCAGAACCGAGAGCAGTACGACCTGGGGAATGGGAAATAGACATGATTGCTACCCGTATCTTAGTTGACCGAACTACTGGTAGAGATGAACGTATTCCTTTTAACCGCACATTTACCGTTCAAGCAGTGGAGATTCCCCGATCTCCTTTAAGTAAAGATGCCCCTCTGGTAGAACAGAAAATTTATGAAGTGCGATCGTCTGGACTGCAAATTACCAAGATGGTTGAGTTCAATTCTCAGCAACGACGCTAAAGGAAAAGGGTAGAATTATGACCAATTCAAATCAAAACCATGAATTTGACTACCTAAACGAAAACTCTGCTGATTCTTCGCCGGAATTCAACAGTACTAACGGCAATCATCGCTCTAACCAAGCCACTTTGGTTGCTGATGATGATATCAGCCCTGAAGAGGAGCAGTTGTTGGCAGGTTATAACCCTACTGCAAATCACCTCATTTCCGAAGAATATCGCTTGAAACAAGATGCAGAAGGAGCGGTAGAGCGACCGTTAGCAGAAAAACCTAGTGTTCGACTAGGTTCAGTAGTTGGCTTAGTGGGAATGGTTATTGGATCTGTAGCACTGATCTGGTTTGGATTTCTCCAACCTAAACCTCCTGTCAAACAAGTAGTCCAAAATCCTACTACATCTCCAAAAGGCGAACCAGTTTTAGATGAATCTGCCGAACTGAAAAGCAGATTAGCGTTTCAAGACCAACAGCAACAACTTAAAGTGGAACCTGTTGCTGCTAAATCCCCAAATCCAACCCTACAAAATAAACCCAAACCAAGGCCATCTCAACCTCAAGAGACTTTTTCACCGCGCACAACTCCTACATCACGCATAACACCAATAACTCCTGTAAGAATTTCTCAACCTGCGCCCCCAGTAGTGCGGTATATTTCTCCCAATCCTGTTAGTTATCAAGCTTCAACACCAATACGACAGCCTGAAAGGAATGTCGATCCTTTCCAGCAGTGGAGCCAACTAGCTAGCCTGGGACAGTCGCAAATCGGTAACTCTAAAGCAGCTGAAACTCAGTCAGAAGTTGCTGTTAACACTCAAACTCCAACAAGTTTGAAACCAACAGCTAGGCCATCCATTTCCACTCCCGAAGACCCTGGTATTCAAACAGTTTTAATTGGCTCCAAAAGCACTAACAGTAAAACTGATAACTTAACTCCAGGAATGGTAGGTATCCTCAATCGCACCCCTGTAGCTCTAGCCAATCTCAATGTAAATGAAACTAAAGAGGTAGCACTGAGTACATCTGCTCCAGGTAGAATTATCATGCCGATGATTTGGGATCAGGGAGGGAATAATCCCAGCGATCGCTTTGCTATCGAGTTAACCAAACCTCTCACAGCCACAGATGGCACGGTGGCACTCCCGGCTGGTACTATTTTAGTAACGAAAACAGTGGCAGTAGGTAAAAAGAATAACTTAGTATCTGCTAGTGCGATCGCGCTTATTTACCCTGACTCCCAAGGCACAATCAAACAGGAAACCATTCCGGCTGAGACTCTGTTAATTCGCGGTCGAGGACAGCAACCGTTAATTGCTAAAAAGCTGAATGATGTGGGGACAGATATTGCCCAACAAGATTTGTTAGTTGGATTACTCAGTAGTTTGGGTAAGGTGGGAAGCATAGTGAATCAGCCCCGCACTCAATCTAGCACTGTTGTTTCTAGTGGCACTTTTAACCAAAGTACTATTACTAGTAACTCTAATCCTCAGATTTGGGCGGCGGCGCTAGAAGGTTTTTTTAGTCCAGTCAGCGAACGTCTGTCTAGACGCTCTGACCAAGCAGTACAGGAATTACTACAGCGTCCCAATATCCAGTATTTACCTGAAGGTACAGAAGTCTCGGTTGTCGTCAATAGTTTTTTGAAAGTTGAACAATGATACCAATTTGGTATAAATAGCCAGCAATTTAAAATTCAAACAGATTGAAGTCGAGTTATCTACAGCATCCTGGCTATTGAATAGATACAAACTGAACGTTCTACAACTTAATGTTTGAGATTACTAGAACAGTTTATAAGTCAAAACTTCTAGTCCAAAATTCTTTCATTGGTATGAAACAATTTGCCACTCTTGTTATTGCTAGCACCACAATACTATTTGGGGTAACGATACCTGTTGTACAGGTACAAGCACAAACTTCTGCATATCGCTTGATTGAACGGGATATGGCTGCAAGTAATAGGATTCAGGTTCAAGTTACTCCAGGACGTGCTACGCCTATTAGTTTCACTCAAACCGACGAGGCGATCGCCTATATTTTGGTAGCAGACCCTTCACGACTGGTCTACACCACAGATACAGATTTAAAAAGCGGACGCGCTACAACGATTTTTCTGAGGCCAATCCAACCGCTAAAGTTTCCAGGGGCTACCACTACTGCTATTACTAACTTACTTGTCCAAACTGTAGACAAAACGGGACAAAAACGACTCTACAACTTCGATATCGTTCCAGTGCGTAGAAACACTGGGTATGTTGGTATTCAGATTGCAAATGCGATCATCGTACCCTTACAGGGAAGCAAGCTACGCGTAGCGAACGCACCAGAAGATGTTGCCGTACCCCTACGGGGAAGCAAGCTACGCGCAGCGTCTCCGATAGGCTTCGGCACTGCACGTAGACGCCGAACAGCTTCTGAAAGTAGCGCAATCGCTGGACAACAGACACTATTAATAGATAAAAATCGCAGAGCTAGAGTAGATGATATTGAAACCGGGCTGAGAATTGCTATTAATCGGGGTTACACCAACAAAAGCGATCCAGTTGTTCCTAAAGTGCAGCAAATTTTATCTTTGTTGCGAAATAGCAGAGTAACAATCCTAGAAGCAGCTACATCTGTTGGTGTTCCAGTTGAGGTTATTTCTGAATTAGGAAGAATCGCCTTAAATGACCGCCTACTCAGACTAGGACAGCAACGCTAGAGGTGATGCACTGGTTAAAATAGAAAGAAATTGACATTTGATCAAGTTTTTAACACCTCAATGATCTTGTCCACAAGTTCCATTGGCTTAATTGGCTTGGCAATAAAAAGTTGAAACCCTGCTTTTAAAATACGTTGCTCATTTTTGGCTTCAGCAAAAGCAGTGAGAGCGATCGCTGGAATTTGTCCCCCTTGCTCTATAGTGCGGGAGCGAACTTGACGAATTAAGGTAAAGCCATCCTCATCTGGCATACTGATATCACTAATCAATAGAGCGGGCGGTGCCTGGGTTGGGCTATGCCTACGCTGTTCTAAAAGTGCCAATGCTTCTTTTACTGATGCTGCCACTAATACATCTGCCCCGGCGCTCTGAAGAACAGTCTGCATTAACATCCGAGCATCTGCATCGTCATCTACAACCAGAATGCACAAGTTCTGCAATTGGGCAATTTCCTTATTCCCATACAGCAATTCTCCAAGGAATAGTTCATCATTACTCAACTGCTTTGTCATTGTCACGATAGGTAGCCTCACCGTGAATGTCGAACCCTTGCCGAATCCCGCACTGGCTGCTGTGATATTGCCATTGTGGAGTTCTACAATTGTCAGAGCGATCGCAAGTCCTAACCCTAATCCACCAGCAGAACGAGTAGTGGAAGCATCACGCTGACTAAACCGTTCAAAGACGAATGGTATAAATTCTGCTTCTATGCCCCTCCCTCGATCAATAACAGTAATCTGAGCTTGAGACTCAACTTGTTCCAACCTGACCTCTACACTTTCATTTTTGGAACTAAACTTGATTGCATTTGAAAGCAAATTCCAAACAACCTGTTGTAAACGAATGGCATCACCTAAAACGTTGGACACAGCAGCAT
>NZ_JADEXF010000428.1 GCF_015207245.1 Nostoc cf. edaphicum LEGE 07299 | reverse complement strand
GTTCCAGTCACGCCGCACCAGTTTGCTAAACTAGCTGAAACTATCCGCCAAGAACGCGATCGCAATTTTTCGATCTGGCTGCTTTCTGCTCAACCTTCCCGTTCTGTCTCGCTATTGCAAGAACATGATTGTCCTGCTCAATTTATCCCCAATCCCCGCGACTACCAAGCAATAGATAAGCTGCAAATCAATCATATTCCTATAGCTCTAAAATATTCTGGGCTTGCGGAACTAGAAGGTTTTATCTTGCCTACGTACCGAATAGTAATCGTTACAGATCGGGAATTTTTTGGCCAGCATTCTTTGGCGACTCCCGGCTATATCCGCAAGCGCCACAAAGCTACTTCTAAACAAGTTGATCCCAATAAGCTACGTCCAGGTGATTATGTAGTTCACAGAAATCATGGTGTTGGCAAATTTGTCAAGCTGGAGAGTTTAACGATTAATGACGAAACCCGTGATTATTTGGTGGTGCAGTATGCTGATGGATTATTAAGAGTTGCGGCCGATCAAGTCGGTGCTTTATCTCGGTTCCGCGCCGGAGGTGATAAAGCACCGGAACTCAATCGGATGACTGGTAAAGCTTGGGAAAATACCAAGAATAAAGTCCGCAAAGCAATTAAAAAATTGGCGGTGGACTTGTTGAAACTGTATGCAGCGCGATCGCAACAACAAGGTTTCAGCTTTCCAGGTGATATGCCTTGGCAGGAAGAATTAGAAGATTCTTTCCCCTACCAACCCACGACGGATCAACTCAAAGCTGTACAAGATGTAAAACGCGACATGGAAAGCGATCGCCCAATGGATCGTTTAGTTTGTGGCGATGTCGGTTTTGGGAAGACGGAAGTGGCGATTCGTGCTGTTTTTAAAGCAGTCACCGCCGGTAAACAAGTGGCACTCCTTGCGCCGACAACTATTTTAACACAGCAGCATTACCATACACTCAAAGAACGTTTTGCACCGTACCCTGTAAATGTCGGTTTGCTCAACCGTTTTCGGTCTGCTGAAGAACGCCGCGATATTCAAAAGCGATTGGCAACGGGTGAATTAGATGTAGTGGTTGGTACACACCAAATTTTAGGTAAAGGCGTATCATTCAAGGATTTAGGACTATTGGTAGTAGATGAAGAACAGCGTTTTGGGGTCAACCAGAAAGAGAAAATTAAAAGCTTGAAAACTCAAGTGGATGTGCTTACCCTCTCCGCGACTCCCATTCCCCGGACTTTATATATGTCCTTGTCGGGGATTCGGGAAATGAGTTTGATTACCACGCCACCCCCAACTAGACGACCAATTAAAACCCATCTATCGCCAATAAATTCCGAAAGTATCCGCACTGCAATTCGTCAAGAATTAGACAGAGGCGGACAAGTATTTTACGTAGTTCCACGAGTAGACGGAATTGAAGAGACAACAGCCAATTTACGAGAAGTGATACCGGGAGCTAGGTTTGCGATCGCTCACGGTCAAATGGATGAAAGCGAGTTAGAATCAACCATGCTCACCTTCAGTAATGGCGACGCAGATATCCTCGTTTGTACGACAATTATTGAATCTGGCTTAGATATTCCACGAGTCAACACCATTTTAATTGAAGACGCTCACCGTTTTGGATTAGCACAACTGTATCAATTACGTGGTCGTGTGGGACGTGCAGGTATTCAAGCTCATGCTTGGTTATTTTATCCGAAGCAACGGGCATTATCTGATGCGGCACGGCAACGATTACGAGCGATTCAGGAATTTACTCAGTTAGGTTCTGGGTATCAGCTAGCAATGCGCGACATGGAAATTAGAGGCGTGGGTAACTTGTTAGGTGCAGAACAATCCGGTCAAATGGATGCCATCGGTTTTGATTTATACATGGAGATGCTGGAAGAAGCAATTCGGGAAATCCGAGGACAAGAAATTCCGAAAGTGGAGGATACCCAGATTGACCTTAACCTGACGGCGTTTATCCCAGCAGATTATATTACCGATTTGGATCAAAAGATGAGTGCATACCGGGCGGTGGCTACAGCTAAATCTAAATCAGAATTAAAGCAGATTGCAGCCGAGTGGAGCGATCGCTATGGTACTTTACCAGTGTCGGCAAATCAACTTTTGCGAGTCATGGAACTCAAACAGCTAGCAAAAAAACTCGGATTTAGCCGGATTAAGCCAGAACAAAAGCAGCACGTTGTATTAGAAACACCAATGGAGGAACCCGCTTGGAATTTATTGGCGGCGAATCTACCAGACAATCTCAAGACGCGCTTTGTGTATTCTCCAGGTAAAGTGACGGTGCGCGGGTTAGGAGTTTTTAAAGCAGATCAACAATTGCAGAATTTGATTGATGCTTTTGGGAGAATGCAAGGTGCGATTCCAGAGCCGACGTTAGTTTAACTTTATAAGTAGAGTCAAAACAAATTTATGTCAGTTGGAACAGCTAAATCTTACATAGCGTTTTATCTAGCCAATCGTGCTGATATTGATGCTTATCTAAAAGCCGAGTCAGCAGCATTTGACAGTATGCCTCAACCACTACAAACCGCCGATCCTGCTTTGTACAACAAGCTTATGGCAGCCAAGGCAGCAAGACAACAGGTAGAATCGTGAATAGCTACAATATTAGCTACCAAGCCGATGTTGATTTGAATCAAGCGATCGTTACGGGAGTTCGGCGACAAGAACGCTGGATTAACTTCCAAACAGCCAACGCTGCTGAATTAAAAGGTGTAAAAGATTCTGAAGTATTGGCGATCGCAGCACAGCAGGAACGTATCCTCGTCAGCCATGATCTTAAAACAATGCCATCAGAGTTTGCCAAGTTCATCAGAAGCAATTATAGTCCAGGACTGATCATTGTTCCCCAGAAGCTGCCAGTTGAAGTCGCGATCAAGGAACTGCTGATGATTTGGCTACGAATAACTTTTGGGGTAGTAATTCATCAAGTAACTCAAGTGGAAAAGTCTATGTTCAAGGTTATCGTCGTAAAGATGGAACTCATGTTGAAGGACATTGGCGCAATAAATAGCTCTCTTATTGACTAACCAACGTAATGTGATCTACGCTGGCTAGCAATATAAAGCCGTTGAACTCGTCAGATATAGATGAATGTATTGGTAATCTGTACGTACTTGTTGGGGACAGTCTTTACTTGCGCTTTGCTCTCACCTCAAGCGCGTACCCTAACAACCCCAAAAGAGTGTAAGCAGAGATAATTTATAGTATGACTTTCGTAATGATTAACAGCCATGACAGAGCTACTTGAACAAGCGATCGCCAAACTCAAAAATTTGCCTGCCAATGAACAAGATGCGATCGCAGCGATGATTTTGGCAGAACTAGAAGATGAATGCCTTTGGGATGAAGCTTTTGCCCGTTCTCCAGACATACTTGCCAAACTTGCAGCCGAGGCAATGGCTGAATACTGTGCAGGTAAAACCCAAGAGTTAGATCCAGATACATTGTGAAGTCACGTATAACCGCTCAGTTTCGTCAAAGGTTTGCTGATCTACCTGAGCAAGTTCAAGAGCAAACCCGTGAAGCATACCGCCTTTTCAAACAAGATCCGAGCCATCCAAGCTTGCGCTTCAAAAAAGTACATCCAGAACTACCAATTTATTCAGCACGGATTAGCAAAAATTATCGAGCGGTTGGACAGTTAGATGGAGATACCGTTATTTGGTTTTGGCTTGGTTCACACACAGAGTATAACAAGTTGCTTTCTCAGTTATAGCGACACAGTGCGATCGCGTATAGCAAATAGTTGAACTATTAAATTTAGAAGAGTGGATTGATGAAGACACTGAACCAGAAGAACCAGCAGATTGAGAAGCCATCCTTAGAATATTATTTAAATCTTCAGTACCCTGTAACACTTTACCCCGACCCAGAGGAAGGATATGTAGCTAAAATTAAAGATTTACCTGGATGTCTTACCCAAGGCGAAACCCTTGAAGAGACAATGGCAAATCTCAATGAGGCGCGGGAATTGTGGATTGAGACAGCTTATGAAGCCGATGATAATATTCCCTTACCAAGTAGTAACGATAGCTATAGCGGTAAACTACTAGTACGGATGCCGAAATCTTTATATCGACGTTTAGCTGAGACTTCTGAACGGGAGGGCGTTAGTCTCAACCAGTATATTGTGTCTTTACTGAGTGCAGTAACATAATTAACAGCAAAGTAATCTTAGTAAACTTCCATAATATTATTTATAAATATTCAAAAAATACTTCAGGCACTAATCTGAATTCTCCAGATTTCAAGCGAGAGATATCTATCCATAACGCTCTATGTTTATGATGTGGTGATTCTGAAAAAACTAAACTTTCCAGTTGATAAAATTTTGAATCAGCAAAGTCACATTGATAAAGCTGAATAATTTCATGACCTTGCCTACCATTAAATGTAAACAGGTTCTCTATACAACCTAAATATTTAATATTCGTTAACTCTGCTTGAATTTCCTCTTGAAATTCCCGTTTTAAGGCGGCGTGGCTGGTTTCGCCAAATTCGACACCACCGCCTAAAGCCCGATAAAATGTTTCTTGTTTTACGGGGTCGTAACCCTGTC